>JBBRUI010000173.1:0-9554 GCA_038247945.1 Bacteroidota bacterium
CTTGCGGATGTTGCTGTTGTCTGGGCAAAACTGAAGGGCGTCGTGCGCGGATTTCTTGTCGAGAAAGGAATGAAGGGATTCACTGCCCCTGAGATGAAAGGCAAGCATTCGCTGCGCGCATCTGTTACATCAGAATTGATTTTTCAGGATGTTCACATACCGAAGGAAAATATTTTACCGAACGGGGGAGAAGGATTGAAACTTCCGCTTGGTTGCCTCTCGCAAGCGCGTTACGGAATTGCGTGGGGCGCAATCGGTGCCGCAATGGCGTGTTACGATTCAGCCCTTAGCTATGCAAAGTCCCGGATACAGTTTGATAAGCCGATCGCTTCATTCCAGTTGACACAGGAAAAGCTCGTGCACATGCTGAACGAGATTACCAAAGCCCAGCTACTTTGTTTACAGTTGGGCAGATTGAAAGACCTGGGCAAGGTTCGCTTCCAACAAATCTCTTTTGCGAAGCGGAACAACGTCTACCACGCGCTGCAGATTGCACGTGAAGCAAGAAGCATTCTCGGCGCAAACGGAATTCTTGATGAATATCCGGTAATGCGGCACGCTGCGAACCTCGAATCAGTGATCACCTACGAAGGCACGCATGAGATGCACACGTTGATTGTCGGTGAGGATATTACGGGGATAGCGGCGTTTGTTTGACGCTATATCCCGAGAGTAGCACTACATTCTGAGCGAAGCGAAGAATCTATTTTCAGATTGCTATGAAAAAAAATAAGTCATCAATTTCAAAGGCTACCTCCTCTAGAGAGATGGAAGAGTTTTGGGATTCCCACGATTTATCCCACTACTGGTCGAAGACAAGAAAAGTAAGGCTTGATGTACAGATAGAATCTGAGGCGACGTATTATGCGGTTGAAAGCGATTTGTCTGAAAAGCTTCAGACTCTTGCAAAGAAAAAGGTGTTTCTTCTTTTCGCCATATCGTAAACCTTGACCGAATCAAAGGATTCAATTCTGTAAACCTTAGAATGGGTTATCCAATGATCGAAATTAGAAGCCCATGGGAGTTGTTGACGTATGGAAACGACGGATAGGAAGAAAACATTTGATGCGGTAAAAATGATGCGGGATATTCGCGACAAGATTAGCCGCGAGACTCAGGATATGACGTTTGAGGAATTGAAAAAGTATATCGCCGAGAGACTCAAGGGTAGCGAACTCAAGTCGCTGGGAAGGCGATGAGAAATCGATAGAAGAATCTTTCTGAAAAGATTCAATCGTTAGCAAAGAGGCGGGTGTTTCACTTTGAAATGAATTTCCCTTGAACAAAAAAATCTTACTCGAAGCCCTAACCTACGACGACGTTCTCCTCGTCCCTGCAAAGTCGAGCGTGCTGCCGCGTGAAGTAGAAGTACGCACAAAACTCACACGCAACATCGACCTGAACATTCCGCTCATCAGTGCGGCGATGGATACCGTGACAGAATCGGACATGGCCATTGCTATGGCGCGTGAGGGAGGGATCGGCATTCTGCATAAGAACATGTCCATCGCCCGGCAAGCGGATGAAGTTCTGCGCGTAAAGCGGTCGGAGAGCGGAATGATTCTCGAACCCGTTACTGTATACGCAAACCAAAAAATCCGCGACGTTCTCAAGTTGATGAGAAAGTACAGCATTTCCGGTATTCCTGTTGTTGATAAAAACAATCATTTCATCGGGATCATTACCAATCGTGATCTTCGTTTCGAACCGGATGAAGACGCGTTCGTCTCCGACATCATGACGAAGGAAAATCTCGTAACAGCACCACTCGGCACAAGCTTGCACCAGGCGGAACGTATTCTGCAAAAACATAAAGTCGAAAAACTTCCCGTCGTTGACAAAAGCGGTGTGTTGAAGGGACTGATCACATTCAAAGATATCCTCAAGAAGCGCAAGCATCCGCATGCATGCAAAGATAAGCACGGCCGCCTTCGTGTGGGTGCGGCGGTTGGCGTTACCGCTGATACATTGCAGCGTGTAGCAGAACTTGTAAAGGCCGATGTGGATGTTGTCATCATCGATACAGCGCACGGACATTCGAAAGGCGTGCTTGAAACAGTTCGACGCGTAAGAAATAAATTCCCTAAGCTCGATCTCATTGCCGGCAACGTTGGGACTGCGGCGGGCACACGCGACATGATTCGTGCGGGAGTCGACGCGGTGAAAGTCGGCATTGGTCCGGGCTCGATTTGTACGACGCGGGTGGTTGCCGGAGTTGGCGTTCCGCAAGTAACGGCAATTCTTGAGTGCAGCAAGGCGGCTGCAAAGAGCGGCATTCCCATTATCGCCGATGGCGGCATAAAGCAAACCGGCGACATTGCAAAAGCGATTGCAGCAGGCGCCGATACTATCATGATTGGCGGGTTGTTTGCCGGAGTTGATGAGAGTCCCGGCGAGAAAGTTCTGTATGAAGGGCGCAGCTACAAAATTTACCGCGGCATGGGATCGTTGGGCGCTATGAAGGAAGGCAGCAGGGACAGATACTTTCAGGACGCGGAAGACGATATCCAGAAACTGGTGCCGGAAGGAATTGAAGGCAGAGTTGCGTACAAGGGGCCGCTGGGCGATACGGTGTATCAAATGGTCGGCGGGTTGCGCGCAGCAATGGGATATTGCGGCTGTGCGACAATTCCGGATATGAAACGTAATGCACAGTTCGTGCGAATGACGGAAGCCGGGTTGCGTGAAAGCCATCCCCACGACATCGCCATTACAAAAGAAGCTCCAAACTATCACATCTAAATCCGGCTTCGACGAATGAACAATAATCGCACTGCACGTGTACGACAAGAAATGCAGCGCCGCGGCCTGGATGCATTCATCGTCTCATCACTCTTCAACATTCGTTTCCTGACCGGTTTCACCGGCTCGAACGCAATCCTCATCATCACAAAAAAATCAGCGACATTTCTTTCCGACGTACGGTACAAAGTGCAGGCGAAGCAGGAAGTTTCTTCGGGCGAGCCGTATAAAAGTACGCGGCTGATCATTACGCGATTGGGCCTGTACGAAGAAGCATCGAAAAGAAACTTGCTCGATGGAGCCCGCAAGGTTGGCTTCGAATCGAACCAAATAACATATGCGCAATACCGTGTTCTCAGAAAATTATTTCCGCACACATCGTTCGCCTCTACATCCGAGATCGTCGAAGAAGTAATGCTGGTGAAAGAGGAAGCCGAAATCGAAATGATTCGCCGCGCGGTGAAGATATCCGATAAGGTATTTCATGAGATTCTCAAGGTGATTCGTCCTGGTGTGAGAGAATTGGAAGTGGCGGCCGAAATCTCGTATCTCCACAAAACATTCGGCGCAGAGCGTGACGCCTTTGAAACGATTGTTGCAAGCGGTGAACGGTCTGCTTTGCCGCATGCGCGTGCAGGCGAAAGAAAACTCAAAGCGGGAGATCTCCTGACGATGGATTTCGGATGTGTGGTGAACGGATATAACTCCGATCTGACCCGAACGGTTGCGGTTGGCAAAGCCAACGCACGGACGAGAGAAATGTACGCCGTGGTGCATCAGGCGCAGCAGGAGGCTATTGATTCAGCGAAGGATGGCATGTGGGCGAAGGATCTTGATTCGATAGCGCGCAAACGTATCGACAAGCTGGGGTATGGAAAATATTTTACGCATTCTCTGGGTCACGGACTCGGCCTGCATATTCACGAACGGCCCAAAGTTTCGCAGTTGAGCAAGGAACGATTACGATCCGGCAGCGTCATCACAATTGAACCGGGAGTGTACATTCCCGACTTCGGAGGCGTAAGAATTGAGGACGATGTGTTGTTGACTGAACACGGTTGCATTGTGTTGAATACTGCACCAAAAGAATTTATGGTAGTGTGAGATGAGGACGATCGAGACAATTGCTGTGGACTCAATGAAGGAACCGGAAACAATTGAACAACGCCGTGTTCTTGTCATTGCGTACTATTTCCCGCCTATGGGGTTAAGCGGCGTGCAGCGCACTCTGAAGTTCGTTAAATATCTTCCGCAGTACGGCTGGCAGCCCACTGTGTTGACAGTTGAGCCCGGAGGATATTTTGCACATGACGATTCCTTGCTGAAGGAACTTGAGGGCAAGGATGTCCGGGTAGTGCGGACGCCCGGTGCGGGGCCCGGCAAAATGTTTGCAAAGAAAGAAACTGTTCAGCTTCCTTCCGAGCGCACGCGAAAGTTGCTCAGCCGGGTAAGCGACTCATTGTTTATCCCCGATAACAAAATCGGGTGGAAGAAAAATGCCGTTGCAAAGGCTGTTGAACTGCATAAGGAGACTCCATTCGATCTTATATTCGCAACGGCGCCGCCGTTCACGGATTTTCTGATCGGCGCAGAAGTTAAGTCTCTTATCAACTGTCCGCTCGTCTTTGATTATCGCGATGCGTGGGTGGAATATCCGCATAAGTTTTATCCGACCCCGCTGCACAAACTGCGAAACATATTGCTCGAACGTCATGCACTGAAGGCAAGCAGCTACGTGATCACCACGAATCGACGCGTGAAGGAACTGATAATCAAGCGGCATGGATTCCTCAGCTACAACGATATAGAAATAATTCCGCAGGGGTTCGATCCCGAAGATTTTGCCGGCGATACGAAAGCGGGTGTTGTGCCGAAGACAAACAAAATGCGGATAACATATGCCGGAGTTTTTTGGGAAGACCGTGTGCCCGATTATTTTCTTCAGGCGTTGCATGATCTGTTCGAAGAACAACCTCTGCTCAGAGGCAAAATCGAAGCTCTTTTTATCGGAAAGTTTCGAAAGGAAAATGTCAAGGTTGTCGAAAAACTGAAGCTGAACGACGCCGTTAAAGTGATCGACTATTTGCCTCATCACGAATGCGTTAATAACCTTGTCGCATCCGATGTATTGTGGATGATTGTCGGTGACGATGTAGGCTCGCCGGGAAAAGCATACGAATACATTGGCGCCGGAAAACCAATTCTCGGCTGTGTGCCCGATGGTTTCCTGAAGCAAACAATTCTCGAAGCGGGAGGGAAAGTTACGGCTCCTGCTGATGTTGCCGGAATAAAAAGTGCAATCAAAGAATTCTATCGTGAGTTCGAAACGAAAAAGCTGCAGGGTCCCGCTGCTGACATTGTGGAAAAATATGATCGTTCCAGGCTGACGGGACATCTGGTCAAAGTGTTTGAAGAATTACTGGCAGTCTGAAAAGGAAGCGCAATTGTATTTTTCGGCCCAAAGAATTAGAAAAGGCGTTAGGGGTGTTATCGGCTCAGTCGTGTCCGGGCTCCCGTTTCGCTTTGATTATTCGAAGAAAGAGTTGATCGATCATGCCTTTGCCACCGTGATACCGAATGCGAAATCGTTTGCCGACCTTGGCGGCGTCTGGCGAATCGATGGTGCCTACACATTTTATCTCCTCGACAGTTATACTATCAAGTCTTCTTTTCTTGTAGACACGAACATGACGCAGGCGGTTCTTGAGGCGGGCAAGAAGTACAAAAACCTCGTTCTCGTGGAAGACAATTTTGGCAGTACCGCTGTAGCAAACACAATTGGTGTCGTCGATGCGATTCTTCTTTTCGATGTATTGCTCCATCAAGTGAAACCGGACCGGGATAAAATACTTGAAATGTATTCGTCTGTGACGAATTGTTTTATAATCTACAACCAACAATTCATTGCATCGGAAAAAACTGTGCGGCTCCCGGACCTCGGATCAGAAGAATATTTTGAACATGTCCGAATGGATGCCGATAGTGTCGCGTATAGGAATCTTTTCTCAAAGCCTGACGAGATTCATCCTCAACATAACAAACCGTGGCGGGATGTTCACAATGTTTGGCAGTGGGGTATTACAGATAACGACTTGATCGCTACAATGGATCGACTGGGTTTTCGCATGGTGTACCGGAAGAATCATGGAATGTTCAGTAACTTCAAAAGTTTCGAGAACCACGCCTTCATTTTCTTGAAATCGTCCTGATGAAAATTCTCATCATTGGCTCCGGCGGACGTGAGCATGCGCTGGCGTGGAAGATAAGTCAAAGTTCCCGCGTGACGAAGATCTTTTGTTCTCCCGGCAATCCCGGGATTGCAGAACTTGCCGAGTGTCTCCCGATGAAAGCAACGGGATTGGAAGGACTTCTGAACTTCGCAAAGTCCGAAGGAATTGATCTGACCGTTGTGGGTCCTGAGCAGCCGCTCGCCGAAGGCGTCGTCGATGTGTTCGAGAAAAACGGATTGCTGATTTTTGGTCCCACGAAACGTGCGGCGGAGTTGGAATGGAGCAAAGCCTTCGCAAAGGAGTTCATGCATCGATATGGAATTCCTACAGCGAAGCACATGGTGTTTGCAGGAAACGAAATGACAAAGGCTGTCCAATACCTTGCCACTGCAGAGTTGCCCATCGTGCTGAAAGCGGATGGACTAGCCGCCGGGAAAGGCGTCTCGGTTTGCTTTAGTCGCGAAGAAGCACAAGATGCTCTCAAAGGAATGCAAAAGCATTTCAACGGAGCGGGCGGAAAAATAGTGATTGAGGAATTCCTGGAAGGCGAAGAAGCATCGCTGTTTGCCATTTGCGACGGCAAGGATTTCATAACGCTGGCTTCGGCTCAGGACCACAAGAGGGTGTTCGACGGCGACCGCGGGAAGAACACGGGCGGTATGGGCGCGTATGCACCTGCACCCATCGTTACTTCGGATATCTTGCACGAGGTTGAGGAACAGATCATCCGGCCCACGTTGAAGGGAATGTCGGAAGAGGGAAGGCCGTTCAAGGGATGCCTGTATGTTGGATTGATGATTACATCCGCCGGAGCGAAAGTGGTGGAGTACAATTGTCGTTTCGGAGATCCTGAAACACAGGTCGTCCTTCCGCTCTACTCAGGAGATATTGTCGACCTGTTCGAAGCCGCATCGAAAGGTGAAATCTCCTCGTTGCCTCAACAAAAAAATTTCTCGGGCTCAGCAGTGTGCGTTGTTCTTGCGTCAAGCGGTTACCCCGACGAATATCCGACCGGAATTGAAATCTCAGGCGTAGAAGAGTTGGAGGAAATGAACAATGTTCTCTTGTTCCACGCCGGAACAAAAATGCGGGGCGCGTCCCTTGTAACTGCGGGGGGCAGAGTTCTTGGCGTTACCGCGACCAGCTCCAATCTTTCCGATGCGATTGACGATGCGTACCGGGCTGTTGGAAAAATCTTCTTCAGTGGTATGCAGTACCGACGCGACATTGGCAAGAAGGCGTTCGTGCATTGAAACAACTTCTCAATTCAAATCGGGATGTAATACTGATCGTTCTCGTCGGATTTGTTCTGCGATTGAGTTTTGTGAGCGTGTTACACGTTGATGGATATACAAGCGATGAGAAAGAGTACATCTATCTTGCATCGAAACTTGCCGGTGGCGGTGAATTTGTCGACTCCAACAATGAATGGTCTACCAAAGCGCCATTGTGGCCTTATGTTCTTTCGGTTTTCTTCCGGTTGTTCGGACAAGGATTGTTGATTCCCCATCTTCTCAATTGTATGCTTGGCGCTCTGATTATCTTTCTCGGCTTCAAGCTCTCATGGGAATTGACGGGGGATAGATTAACCGGCTTGGTAACAGCAGGCTTGTTGGCGCTGTATCCGGGCCTCATCATTTATTCGGATGTCTTGCAGACGGAGACTCTGTATATCGTTTTCGTTCTCCTCGCATTTTTGTATCTGGCAAGATTGCAACACACACCCGATGTCTATAACGCGGTTCTGTTCGGAGTGTTCGCCGCAGCGGCAACTCTCACAAGAGCAGTCTACTTTGGATTTTTTATTCTGATGCTCTTGATCGCCGGATGGATGTTTCGGGATAGATTTCGAGCGTATGGATCGAAGCTGTTAATCGCTGCGGCGGTTTGGGCGCTCCTTCTCATGCCATGGACGCTGCGAAATTACGACGTTCATCATGCGTTCGTCCCGATTTCTTCATGGGGGGGAATTTCACTTTTGCTTGGCAACAATCCATACTCAACAGGAACGTGGAGTTCGAAGCCGGGTTTTGAAAACTGGTTTTCTACCAAGGCAGCGCAGAACGGAATCGAGTTGTCGCACTCAACTGAAATTGAACGCAGTACGTTGGGCCGAAAGCTCGCCATCGAATTCATAAGTTCTGATCCATTTGATGCGACGAAACTGGTAATCAAGAAATTCTATATGCATTGGATCTATCCTATCACCAACTCCGATTCTAACCGGATGCTTCAGGCAATTGCGGTCGTGGGAGATATTACGCTTTACTCTTTGGCGGGGATGGGATTCATCGCGACTTCCCAACGAAAAACATTCTCGCCAATCTTCGCTGCGGTCGGTTTTTTCACACTGCTTCAAGTAGTGATGCACTGTGAGGCACGCTATCGCTTGCCCATTATGCCGCTCATTGCCGTTGGTTCTGCAGTGGGAGGAGCTATGGCATTGGACACGCGACAGTGGAAGGAATTTTACAATATTCGTCGGAACAGAATACTAACAAGCGCATGGATGGTTCTCCTGGCAAGCGTGTATTCATTTACTTTTATTCAAACAGTTTTAGGAAAAATCTAAGGAGTCATTTTGAAAATTCTTGTAACAGGTGGTGCCGGATTTATCGGGTCTCAAATTGTTGATGAGTATGTCAGGCTCGGTCATAATGTTTCGATTCTTGATAATCTCTCGACGGGACGAAAGATGAACATCAATCCGGCGGCGAAATTCTATGAAGCTGATATTCGGGACGCCGCACGGGTAAAAGAAATTTTGGAGCAGGAAAAGTTCGAGGTCATGAATCATCACGCTGCACAAATGGATGTGCGAAGATCCGTTGAAGATCCGGTCTTTGATGCGTCGGTGAACGTGCTTGGGATCTTGACGCTTCTTGAACAATGCATGAAGACCGGAGTGAAGCGCATCGTTTTTGCTTCAAGCGGCGGTGCGATTTATGGCGAGCAGGATTATTTTCCCGCTGATGAGCTGCATCCGACCCGGCCAATTTCGCCATACGGCGTTGCAAAACTGACCACCGAGCATTACCTCTTCTATTACAAAGCTGTGTACGGAATCGATTCTGTCTGTTTGCGATACGCTAACATTTATGGTCCGCGTCAGAATCCCGCTGGCGAAGCCGGTGTTGTTGCAATCTTTACAACAAAACTCCTCAGCGGCCAGCAGCCCGTTATTAACGGCGATGGAAAGCAAACTCGTGACTACGTCTTTGTCGGCGATGTCGTGCAGGCAAATGCTCTTGCGTTGCAATGTGAAGGCTCGAACGTCTTCAATATCGGAACGGGAATTGAATCGGATGTGAACCAGTTGTTTCATCATATAAAAAAATCAACACGATCTTCCGCCTCGGAAAGCCACGTTCCGCCAAAGATGGGAGAACAAATGCGAAGTGTCCTGACTGCTGAGAAAATTCGCCGGCAACTCGGCTGGAAACCGACGGTATCACTAGCAGAGGGGTTGGAGCGCACGGTAGAATATTTCCGGACGAAAGAAGGCTATGGCGCGTAAGTTCGCCTTCGATATGGATAAGTTCTTCGCCGGCGATCAGGTGGCGATTGCGCGTGCAATCTCCC
>JBBRUI010000174.1:0-9456 GCA_038247945.1 Bacteroidota bacterium
ACGGAAACGGTGCGAGTGATGTTGTACGGCGAGCAGTCCGCCGATCTCACGTATAAAGTGATTGACAGGCTGAAGACAGGAAAGTAATTCTTAACCACGACTGGAGCAGGGACGATGAAACGATTCATGGCGGCAACGCTGGTGTTGATGGTGGCGGTGGGCATCAGCGTTGCGCAGACGAAAACAGGGCATATCAACTCGGAAGCGATCATGCAGGCGCTGCCGGAGGCAATCGACGCGCAAAAATCCCTTGATGCAATGGTGTCGGGATGGGAAAACGAGCTGCAGAAAATGCAAACGAATTGGAAAAAGAAATACGACGACTACGAGAAGCGCAAACTGATCCTGACCGATCAAACGCGTGCGGAAACCGAAAAGGAACTGCGCGATCTCGACCAGGCGATCTCCGATTTCCGAAACAAAAAATTCGGACAGAATGGCGAACTCTTCCAGAAGCAAAACGACGTGATGAAGCCGATCCAGAACAAGATTTTCAAGGTGCTGGAAGAAATCGCGAAGGAAGACAGCTACGATTATATCTTCGACAAGAGCGGAGACATTCTGCTGCTCTTCGCCACCGATAAACACGACCTGACGGAGAGAGTGTTGCGTCGCATGCAATCGTTCGGCAAGTAACAAAAGGAAACGGCATGAAACTCCGTGAAGTTGCTGCGATGCTGAACGGGGAAGTGGAACCCGGTGCACTGAGGAATGACGGTGACGTTGATATTCAGCGGGTGGCAAAAATTGAGGAAGCGGCAACGGGCGACATTACGTTTGTCGCTAACCCGAAATACGCGAAGCATCTTGAAACCACCCGCGCCTCTGCCGTTATCGTCGGCAAGGATCTTCCGGTAAGCGCAGGTGTTTCTGCGGCGCTTGTGCGCGTTCAGGACCCGTACATTTCTTTTCTCAAACTCCTTCAACATTTCAATCCTCCCAAAGATCCGCTCCCGGCAGGCATTCATCCAACCGCAGTCATTTCTCAAAGTGCCACTCTCGGCAGGAACGTCCGCGTCGGTGCACATGTTTTCATTGGAGAGCGTGCCCTCATCAAAGACGGAGCAATGATTTCGCACAACGTCGTTCTTGGTGATGACACAGTAGTTGGAGAATCTTCGCTCCTGCATCCAAACGTCAGTGTGTATCAGGGTTGCAGTATTGGAGCGCGGGTGGTTGTTCATTCCGGCGCCATCATTGGCAGCGACGGATTCGGCTTTGCACCGCAGCCGGATGGCACGTACGAAAAAATTCCGCAGCTTGGTATTGTTGTAATTGAAGATGATGTGGAGATAGGCGCAAATTGTACGATCGACCGCGCGACGCTTGGCGAAACGCGCATCAAAAAAGGCGTGAAGCTGGATAACCTGATTCAGATCGCGCATAACGTCGTCATCGGAGAGAACACAGTAAGCGCTGCACAGGCGGGAATTTCAGGCAGCACAAAGGTCGGGAAGAACTGCATGTTGGGCGGACAGGTGGGTCTTACGGGCCATCTTGAAATCGCGGACGGAACAAAAATTGGCGCGCAATCGGGTTTGCATCAATCTATCGTAAAGCCGAACACGACGGTTTTCGGGTCGCCCGCGTTTCCCCAGCGCGAAGCGTTCCGCATTCAGGGTTCTCTCAAACATCTTCCCGATATGTTACAGACGGTACGCGAATTGCAAAAGCGTGTTGAACAGCTAGAGGCGGCAGCGAAGCAAAAGCCGGAGTGACGTACCGCTCCGCGTTTCGTGGAAAAACCATCAAAGGAAATTACCATGCTGGTCCAACAACGAACAATCAAGCAACCGGTGTCGATGAGCGGCGTCGGGCTGCATACGGGCAGCATCTGTACCATGACGTTCAGGCCCGCGCCTGAAAACTTCGGCATTTGTTTTAAGCGAGTTGACCTCGGCGGGGCGCCGGAAGTCCCGGCTCTTGTCGATCATGTGGTCGATATCGCCCGCGGCACTACAATTGCAATTGGCGAGGCACGCGTCCATACCGTTGAGCATGTTCTTGCGGCGCTTGTCGGATTGCAGATTGATAACTGCCTGATTGAAGTCGATGCGAACGAGCCGCCCATCGGTGACGGCAGCGCAAAGATGTATGTCGATCTTCTTCTGCAGGCGGGATTTGAAAAGCAAAATGCACCCAAGGATTATCTGATTATCGATCAGGCGGTCGAGTATCATAACGAAGCGAGAGGCGTGGACATTGTCGCGCTGCCGACCGATGATTACCGGATAACCGTGATGGTGGATTATCACAACCCCGCTCTCGGCAGCCAACACAGCGGCTTGTTCAATCTGGAAAAAGAATTCATAACGGAGTTTGCCCCGTGTAGGACATTTTGTTTTCTGCACGAAGTGGAAATGCTGCACAGCCAGGGTCTGATCAAGGGAGGAAATCTTGACAACGCGATTGTTATTGTTGACCGTGATTTGAAACCGGATGAGATCAAGCGCATCTCGGACAAGCTGGGCATCAAAGATTCCGTCATGCTCGGGACGAACGGGGTTCTCAATAACAGGCCTCTTCATTTTAAGAACGAGCCGGCACGGCATAAGCTGCTGGACCTGATGGGGGATCTCGCGTTGATCGGCGTTCCGTTCAAAGCGCAGATTCTTGCTGCCCGGCCCGGACACGCCGCCAATATTGAGTTTGCGCGCATCGTTCGGAAACTCTACCAGCAAAAAAAGCTTGTAAAGAAATTCCAGTACGAACGAAAAGAAGGCGTCGTCTTCGACATCAATGCCATAAAAAAAATTCTCCCGCACCGTTATCCGTTTTTATTGTTAGATAAAATTGTCGAGTTCGAAATTGATAAGCGGATTGTTGGCGTGAAAAACATTACAGTGAACGAACCTTACTTCGAGGGACACTTCCCCGGACAACCGGTGATGCCGGGAGTGTTGATCATCGAGGCGATGGCGCAGACGGGCGGCATCCTTTTGCTGAATGGCGTTGAAAATCCGGGCGACAAGCTCGTCTATTTTATGGCGATCAACAACGCAAAATTCAGGAAGCCCGTCCTGCCGGGCGACCAGCTTATTCTTGAGTTAACGCTGACAAGCCGCAAGCGCCGCATCTGCCAGATGGTGGGGAAAGCGTACGTGGACGGCAACCTTGTTGCTGAAGCAGAAATGATGGCGTCGATTGTTGATCGTCAGAATAAATCTGTATCCAACAACGGAAGCTCGTCGGACACAACAATTCCGACATCCAAACCAACGGTGAACTAAATCAATTTCGTTGACCGTAATTTCTGAACCATCCGGAGTATCATGGCAACGCACGTTGATCCACGCTCAGATGTAAGTCCCAAAGCAGAACTTGGCAACGATGTCTCGATCGGTCCGTTTACAACTGTCGAAGCCGGCGCGGTTATCGGCGATGGGACGACGGTTGCCGCCAATGCGTTGATCGCAACGGGCGCACGGATAGGGAAGGATTGCCGGATCCATCACGGCGCTGTTGTGGGTCACGCGCCTCAGGATTTGAAGTACGACAATGAACCCACAACGTGCGAGCTCGGCGATAGAAATGTTATTCGCGAGTATGCAACATTGCACCGCGGGACTGCGGAGGTAGGGCGAACCATCATCGGCAATGATAATTTGCTGATGGGCTACGTGCACATCGCTCACGATTGCGTTCTCGGAAGCAACATTATCATGTCCAACGCTGCCATGCTGGCCGGACATACGCACGTGGATGACTTTGCAATTATCGGAGGCGTAACGCCTGTGCATCAGTTTGTTCACATCGGCGCGCATGTAATGATTGGCGGAGGGCTGCGTGTGCCGAAAGATGTTCCGCCGTATGTGCGGGCGGCGGGTGAGCCGCTGGTGTTTTCCGGGTTGAACTCCGTGGGACTTCGCCGACGCGGCTTCTCACGCGAAACCATTGATGCTCTCGACAAGGCCTACAACATCATCTACAATTCAAATCTGAATGTCTCCCAGGCTATTGCCAAATTAAAAGAAGACGCAGGCCTGATGCTGATTCCGGAAGTGCAGAATGTTGTAAACTTCATTGCCGCCAGCAAGCGTGGAATCATCACCCGACTGAGAGAACTGCACTCATGAACGACAACTGGCGGTTTGTTGATACCGGTGAAAACACAGGCAACTTCAACATGCAATTCGATGAAGATTCTGCACGGGCCCTTTTGAACGGATCCGGTGTTCCAACGTTTCGGCTGTTTCGCTGGAAGCCATGGGCGATCTCGCTCGGCTTCAATCAGGATTTGTCGAATATTGATCTCGGGCGATGCGCGGCAAACGGAATCGATGTTGTTCGTCGCCCGACCGGCGGCCGTGCAGTGTTTCATGCGGAAGAGTTGACCTACAGTGTTGCAATGCCCGCCGATGGGAAGAGCGTACTCCAAATCTACAATGAGATAAGCCGGGCGTTGGTGAAAGGCCTCCGCCTCTTCGGCGTGAATGCAACCTTAAGCCGTTCGCAGCCGGATCTTAGGGAACATTACAAGAATCCTTCATCGATCCCGTGTTTCACCGCCTCGGCCCGATATGAAATTGAATGGAGAGGGAAGAAGCTCGTAGGAAGTGCGCAGCGTAGGTTTCGCAATCAAACCACAGATGAAGAAGTCGTGTTGCAGCATGGTTCAATTCTGACTGGTCAAGCGCACCGGACGCTGATCGATTATCTTTTTCTTACAGATGAAAAAACTAAAGTTGCGCTTGCCAACGAACTCCGCGAAAAAACAACCGACGTTTCTGCGATCAAGCAATCCGAAGTTGATATGAATGAGTTGGCGGTTTGCGTTCGCCGTGGCTTTGAAGAAGAATGGCAATTAACGTTTAGCGAAACGACTGAAAAGTTTTCCTATGCTCAAATCTAAAAAAGAACTTCCGTCCCACAAACATCGTGTTGTTACGACGAAGACCGTACTCGACATGAAAACGAGCGGTGAGAAAATCACCATGCTCACCGGCTATGATTTCCTCGTCGCACGCCTGCTCGATCAGGTCGGCATCGATATGATTCTCGTGGGCGACTCGCTTTCGAATGTCGTGCAGGGAAATGTCACGACGCTGCCTGTAACGTTGGATGATATGATTTATCATGCCAAGGCCGTCAAGCGCGCAGTGAAGAGCGCGCTCATTGTCGTCGATATGCCGTTCATGTCGTACCAGAACAATGAAGAAGAGGCGGTCCGCAACGCTGGCCGCATAATGAAAGAAGTTGGTGCAGGCGCGGTGAAACTGGAAGGCGGTGCGTACATTGCAGACACGATCAGGCATCTCGTGCAGATCGGAATTCCCGTGATGGGACATTTAGGATTGATGCCGCAGGCGATCAACAAATTCGGAACATACGAAGTGCGTGCGACAGACCGGAAAGAAGCAGATCAGCTCCTCCGCGATGCAAAGATACTCGCCGATGCCGGAGTCTTTGCTATTGTGCTGGAGAAGATCCCGACAGCTCTCGCCCGTAAGGTTACGAAATCCATTAGCGTCCCAACAATCGGAATTGGTGCCGGTCCGCACTGCGATGGCTAGGTGCTGGTGGTGTACGATATGCTGGGACTGACAGAAGAGTTCAAGCCGCGTTTCGTCCGGCGCTACGCCGAGCTTGCTCAAACATTGCGCGACGCGTTCACACAATATATTGAGGATGTGAAGTCCAACCGTTTTCCATCTAAAGAAGAAAGTTACTAAGAGTAATGTTGGAGAGGTTTTTCGATGGAACGTCATCCCCCCAGAAAAAAAGATGAAGAAATTACGCATACTAATTTGTAACGACGATGGCATTAACGCTGAAGGTATTGTTGCCCTCGCGAGGGAAATCAGAAAGATCGCAGACGTTACTGTCGTTGCGCCATCAACGCAGCAAAGCGCAGTCGGACATGCGATCACCGTGAATTACCCGCTCCGTGCAGGTCCCCGGCGGGTAGATAACGATTTGCCCGGCTACGCTGTTGAAGGCACGCCCGCGGATTGCGTGAAGCTGGGTGTCGGCTTTTTGATGAAGGAGAAACCGGATATGGTGATCTCCGGAATCAACCACGGGTCCAATACTGCAATTAATATTATATACTCCGGAACCGTCTCCGCCGCAACAGAAGGAACGATTCTGGGCATTCCCTCCATCGCTATCTCGCTCGCCTCGTTCCAGAGTTCCGATTTCGATTACGCCGCAAAACTTGCCGGGCGCCTTGCATTGCTTGTTGCTGAAAAGGGTTTGCCATTGGGAACCCTCCTTAACGTCAACGTGCCGGGGATTCCGGAGTCGGAGATCAAAGGCATTTTGGTAACAACGCAGGGTATTTCAACATGGGTCGATCGGTTCGATGTCCGCCGCGACCCTGCCAACCGCGAATATTTCTGGCTCACCGGCAGCATGAACGTCATTGATACAGAAACGAGCGCCGACCATGTTGCGGTGATGAACAACTATGTCTCGATCACGCCGGTGAAGTACGAACTAACGGACAAAAAATTGTACGACGAGATGATGGGTTGGGGAATAGAAGACCTGCGATGAGTCGATTCAAGATTGTGAAGAATGCAGAATCAATTCTTTGGAAGGAAGTCCGCTGAACTCTTCAAAACCCTCGTGAGTGAACGCGGGTTGATTTGGTTGTTAGTCTGTTTCTCTGCCGCAATACGAATTCTGTACTTCTTTCAACTCAGTCACAATCCCTTCCTCAATCATCCCCGCCTCGATGCTCTTTTCCACGACACATGGGCGCTGTCCATTGCTCATGGCAATGTGTTGGGCGATCAGGTATTTTTTCGTGCGCCCCTCTATGCATACTTCCTCGGACTCGTTTATTGGATAGTCGGACACGATTATTTTATTGTTCGAATACTCCAGCATCTATTCGGAGTTGTTTCGGTCGTTCTGGTCTACCAGCTCGGCAAAAGATGGTTTGATGTTCGGACGAGTTTGCTCGCAGCTTTTTTCGCTGCAGTCAATCCGATGTTGATCTATTTTGAAGGACAACTCCTGTTCGAGTCATTCCTGACCGTACTGATACTTGTCTGGTTGCTCGTGCTGTCCGGGGCGATCAAACAGAAGAAGCCGGCGCATTGGTTTTTCGCCGGGGCTGTGCTTGGGCTTTTGGGCATTACGCGCCCCCCGGTCCTCGCCGTTGGTTTGGTTGTGCTTCTGATTGCCGGATGGAAGATTCTTCGAGCAGATCAGATTCCACGTCCGTTGCCTTCAGTCTTTGCTCTCACATTTGGCTTGCTGCTAATTATCTTACCCGTAACGATTCGAAACTATGTTGTTGGGGGCGAGTTTGTACTGATTGCTTCGCAGGGAGGAGTGAATTTTTTTATCGGTAATAACCCCGATGCCGACGGAATTTCTTCTTCCATGCCGGGACGCCTGGCAGGAAGCTGGGAAAATCGAAATGAAACCTATTACGTCGAGAAAATGATAGGGCACAAGCCCACCTCGTCCGAAGAGTCTGCCTTTTGGTATGAACGGGCTTTTCGGTTTATAAAAGAGGAACCCGGAGCTTTCCTGGAACTGCTGGCGAAAAAGCTCTACCTGTTCTGGAATCATATTGAGATTCCCAATAACCTGAATTTCAATTTTTTCCGGCACTACTCTCCGGTTCTCGACTATAATCCTTTTGGCTTCCGGTTTCTGGGCCCGCTAGCGTTGGTGGGAATATGTGTTGCGATATTTGTACGTAAGGAACAGCGCGACAATTCGTTGCTTCTGTACTTCGTTGCGCTGTATGTTCTGGTTACAATAATGTTTTTTGTGTGTGACCGATACAGGGCGCCGATGATTCCCCTTTTCGCTATGTTCGCATCGCATGGATTGTTTTCTCTCATCGATCATCTCCGAAAGCGGGAATACGGGAGATTCGTGTCCTTCACTGTTCTCGGTGGCATTTTTATTTTGTTCGTGAATTCGAATGTGTATTCTGTCTCGACAGGATCCAATGCGAGAGAATATTTCACGCTTGGCATTATTGCGCTCGACGAACATCACAATGAAAAAGCGCTGGACAATTTTCGTTTGGCGTACGAGGTAGAGCCCTTCTTTCCCAATCTTGCGTATAATCTCGGGGTTGCAGAATGGCTGGGCGGCAACACCAAAGAGGCTGCGAACTGGTTTCATCGTGAATTAGATCTGAACCCCGGGTCATTCAATGCTTACATTAACCTCGCCCGGATTTATTTTGCGCGCAACTCAATAGATTCGGTTGAATACTTTGCGAATGCGGCGGTCCAATCCAAACCATATTTACCCCTTGGATACATTTGGCTTGCCAAGGCAAAGATGGTTTCCGGGCAAATTGCCGCGGCAGAATCCATTCTCGTGCGCGGCTCCCGACTGTGCGATGAAAATGATTTTGTATACGGCGAGTATTTGTTGGGGGGAATTTATTCTTCACAAGGCAAGCTCTCAGATGCTGAGGGCCGTTATCGATCTGTTCTTTCCCGCCTCAATAATTTCGACAAAGCACGTCAGCCGTTATACGAGCCAGAGTTTGCGTATTCCAACGAACAAAAAATTGGAGAAGAAGTGAATGTTCTTCAGGCAAAGTCGTATTACGGTCTGGGGCATGTATTTTTATCGAGAAGAAATTTGGATAGCGCAGCAATTTCCTTTGTCCGGGCTACAATTGTTGATCAACAGTATGGAGATGCATTTGTCGATCTCGGTGTGACCCTGCTTCATCTCAAGCGTTTCAATGAAGCAGAGAGCGCACTCGGTCGCGCAGTTCAGTTGAATCCCAATCATTATCTCTATTGGTTCAACTATGGTGATGCCCTCGTGTTTCAAAAAAAATATAGTGAAGCTGTGCAAGCATTTCAAAAAGTTCTGGCTCTTCATCCTGATTTCCTTCTCGCGAAAGAAAGGATCAATCAGATAAGACAAAAGTTTTAATACGCGGAATTCTTATCTTGTTCCCGACCTCTTGAAAAACAAGAGACGGAAAACGACTATTCACTTACATCCAAATTCAGCATGAAGAAAATCGGAGTTTTCACGAGCGGTGGCGATGCGCCGGGCATGAATGCCTGCGTGCGTGCCGTTGTTCGCAACGGTGTTTACAATGGACTTGAAGTCGTCGGAATCCAGTACGGTTACGAAGGGATGATCGAGGGAAAGTTCGTTGACCTTCAGGCGCGTTCGGTTTCCAATATTATTCAACGTGGGGGAACAATACTGCGCACTGCCCGTTCTGAACATTTTTATACGACCGAGGGCCGGGCACAGGCAGCAAAACATTTGAAGGCTGCCGGCATTGACGGTCTTGTTGCTATCGGAGGCGACGGCACATTTCAAGGGGCGACGAAACTGTACGAAGAGCATTCAATCTCAGTTGTTGGGGTTCCCGGGACAATTGACAATGACTTGTTCGGCACAGACTACACGATTGGTTACGACACCGCGGTCAACACGGCGATGGAGGCAATCGACAAAATCCGTGACACAGCGGCTTCTCACGATCGCCTCTTCTATGTCGAGGTG
>JBBRUI010000175.1:0-9435 GCA_038247945.1 Bacteroidota bacterium
GTCGATAAATTTATGCCCATCGGTTGTGCCGCCTTTGATGGCGACGAACATTTCATCGCGGCCAATTTTCCTTGAGTCATACTGGATCCCGCGAACTTCAACCTCATGTGTTACTACCATTTTTCCGTACAGAGTCTGGAACATTTTAATTACAGAAACACCTTCGAGAACGCGAGAGAGAGTCATAGCAACGAAATCATCGCCCGGCGTTTTGATTCGCATCGGATGACCACACGCGTTCCGGTCTTTACCTGCTGGCCCGCCTGTACAGATTGAGCCGCAACAATTCCGGAACCGCTCACCTGTACATCAAGATGAGCAATCGTGAGCAGATTCAATGCCCGCCGAAGCGAAAGCTCTTTCATATCCGGGACTATTGTGTAGCCGCCCGCAACGGTGGGCGCGGCACCCGCAGTGACCAGCTTTACTGTTTCACCTTTCAGCATTCGCGTGCCGGGTGCCGGCAATTGCTTTAACACAACAGGTCCATCGCCGGTCATTTCGACTTTGAGTCCCAACGACGATAGCGTCGACACCGCCGCTTCGACTGCAAGTGACCGCACGTCGGGGGATGCCAGTACTTCTTTTCCCGGCGTCGCTATGCTTTGCTGCTGCGGAAGCAAGTGCGCAGTAGCAATGATTTTTTCTGCAATGCCTTTAACAATCGGCGCGCTTGCAACGCCGCCGTAGTATCCGAATGTTTTTGGATTGTCCAGCATAACGAGACATACAACAGCGGGATCTTCGGCGGGGAACATTCCGACAAACGACGCCGTATATTCTGAAGTGGAATATTTTCCGTCTCTCATTTTTTTGGACGTTCCCGTCTTTCCCGCAATCATCACTCCGGTGCTCTTTGCACTTGTGGCGGTTCCGCGCTCGACAACACCGCGGAGAAAGGACCGGACTGTATCAGCGGTATTCTTAGAGATTACACGGCGGATTGTCTGTGCATTCGATTCGGAAATAACTTCATTGTGTTCATTCAAGATTTGACGAACGATGTAGGGCTTCATAAGCACCCCACCGTTGGCAACCGCTCCGTATGCCGCGACAATCTGCAGCGGCGTCACACCAACTTCGTAGCCGTACGCCATGCTGTTCAATGATGTCCGCGACCATTGGTTTGGTTTTTTGAGTTGCCCGCTTACTTCGCCTGGCAGTTCTAATCCGGTCGGGATGCCAAATCCAAAGTTGCGGGCTGTCGTATAGAGCTTTTCTGCACCGATCAAATCAGAAGCCTTCGCCATGACGATGTTACTCGAAAGTTCAACTGCTTCGCGAAAGGTGAGGTTGCCATACTTGTGTACATCCGAAATCGGCGACGGCCTTCCTTTCACAAAATATTTTCCGTTCTCTGCAAAAAACTTTTGCTGCGGCGTAATGATGTTATTCTCAAGTGCAGCAGATGCGGTAACCAGTTTGAATACCGAGCCCGGCTCGAACATATCCGTTATGACACGGTTCTTTGCCGCCGCGGGATCGGCGCCGGCGTATGTGCCCGGATCAATGCTTGGATAACTCGCCATCGCGAGTACTTCGCCGGAGTGAGCGTCCAGCATCACGACCAGTCCGCTTTCCGCCTTGTTGCGTTCAACACCGGTTCGTAATTCCTCCTCAGCAATTGATTGATACTCCAGATCAATTGTGAGCATAACGTTGTTGCCATTGATCGGCTCAATCGTCGGGTAATCCACGGTAGGACGTTTGCGGCCCAAACCATCGCGCTGCATGATGACCGAACCGTTCTGTCCTTTAAGCTGATGATCAAATTCAAGCTCGATGCCGCTCAGTCCGTTATTATCAATATCCGTGAAGCCGAGAACCTGTCCCGCCACATGGTCGTAATGATAAATCCGCTGCGGTTCATTTGTCTGGATGATACCGTCAAATTCTCTGGCATTAATCAAAGTTGCGGTCTGCGGTTTCGCGCGGCGTTCCAACCATACAAACCGCGAATCAGCTTTGCGGAGTTTTGCGAGATATTCTTCCTTTCGTTTTGCGCCGAACACGGACGCAAATCTCTCTGCAACTTTGACCGCGTCATTGCCGATAATTTTGGGGTCGGCAGCATACGAAACTGCAGTCGAGCTCGATGCAAGGATTTTTCCATTGCGATCGTAGATATTTCCCCGGCTCGCGAGCAGAGGAACTTTTACGTCGTACTGCTTCTTTGCAATCTTCTTGTACTTCGAAGATTCGATAACCTGAATTTGCACAAGCCGAAAAGCAATCAGCGCGAAGAAGAGAACCAGGCCGATCTTCAGCAACAGAATGCGCCCCAAAGATTCCTCTATAGGATGAACTTCCGGTTGCGATTGCGCTGCCGTATTTTTTCTCTTACCGATCATTACTTGTTTTTGAAATCGTTGAGCCTGTCATCGTCCACGTCTAGCGCCGTTGGACGTTCTTTTGCATACTTCAAACCAACCCGGTCAATAGCCGAGTTGCTAATGCGCTCCCATCCGGATTTTTTATTGATTTCGGATTTCAAGACGCTGTTCGTATTTGAAATCTTTTCATGTTGAGTCTGCAGATGGTGCACTTCCACAGCGAGTTGGTTCACTGAAAGAATATTGCTGATATACGCAACGATGGCGATTGCGGAAAGAAAAAGTACCGCGATCATATTGAACGTCGAGCGACGCTTGGCGGGAATCACCTTCTTGTTTGCCGGACGCACAGCATATCCCGGAGTTGTCGCCTGCGGGTCGCTGCCGCCGTACACGTGTCGCCGTTCTTTCTGCCTTGGCTGCACTGTCTGAACAAGCTTTTTCTGCGGCGGCGTAATTCTCGTGTCTTTCTCCGCCCGATGAAGAAGCTCGGCTATACCGCTTGCGAGTTTTGGGGCCATAAGTTTCTCTTCAGCTCAACGTTCTCTCCGCCGCCCTCATTTTTGCACTGCGGGCACGGGGGTTTCGCTCAATTTCCTCTTTCGTTGCAAGAACCGGAGACTTCGTCAGTGTTTTGAGTTTTGGCGAGATCACCGCGTCGGGAATATACTTATGCCCGGAAGGAATGCTGCTCAATGATGCTGCCTTGAAAAATTTTTTCACAATCCGGTCTTCCAGTGAGTGGTAGGAAATTACTACTGTGCGGCCCCCCGGTGCAACCAGTTCGAGGGAGTCGGCAAGAGCCTGTTCAAGACTCCGAAGCTCATCGTTTACCTCGATGCGAATAGCCTGAAACACCCTTGCAAGTGTTTTTGTCAGAAACTGTTTTCCCACGGCGGCTTCCACTATTTCTGCAAGCTGTCCTGTCGTTTCAACGGGTTTCGCGCTTTCAATCTTCTTTGCAATGCGCCGGGAGTATCGTTCTTCACCATATTTCCATAGCACGTCGGCAAGCTGTGTCTCGTCATACGTGTTTACGACATCCCATCCGCTCACTGCTTGTCGCCGGTCCATCCGCATATCAATTTTCTCATCACCACGAAAGGAAAACCCTCTTGCTTCCTCATCAATCTGAAATGATGAAATCCCCAGATCCAGGAGCAGCCCATCAATCGATGTTACACCGAGCGTGGTGAGTTCTGATTTGAGATTTTTGAAATTTGAGTGAACGAGTGTGATGCGACTTGCGAATTCTTTGAGCCGTTCCGATGCAAAGCGGATTGCGTCTTCATCTGCATCGAAACAAACAAGCCTGCCCTCTGAACCGAGTTGATTGCAAATTGCCTCTGCATGCCCGCCGCCGCCAAGAGTCCCATCAACATATACTCCGTTCACATCCGAAATCAAATAACGAAGTGCTTCATCGAGAAGCACCGGCGTGTGATACTCTCCGCTCACATTTCTTTTTTCTGCAGAACTGTCTGCGCTACGCTTTCGTAGCTGTTCTCTTGCGACGCGAGATACTGTTTGTATTCTTTGGGGTTCCACACCTCGATGTGCTCGAGAACTCCGAGGATCGTTACTTCATCCTCGATCGAGGCGAATTGCAGCAAGTCTTTGGGAATTGTTATGCGCGATTGTCCGTCCAACTGCGACTCAACCGCCTGCTGTAACAATACGCGCATGAAGAATCTGTGCTGAGGATTTGTCGGCGAGAGAGCACGAATTGAATTTTCCAATTGGTTCCATTCATCTTGCGGATAAACGAACAAACATTTCTCGAACCCGCGGGTAATAACGAAGGTGTCGTTCGCATCGGGCGAGACATACTTCCTCAACTTCGCAGGAATATTCATGCGGCCTTTGTTATCTATAGAGTAGTCGTATGAGCCCTTGAACGAAGACACCGAAAGTCGCCGAGTTTTAAGAAGTGCAAACGAAAAATTTGGCTTTTAATCGCCCAACCAAATTTCCCCACAGTTACCCACAATTGTGTGATAAGATACGTAAAACAAATGTAAAGTCAAGGGAATAATGGTTTTTTTAGCTTATTTTGACCAAAACGGTTGGCGTGGCAGCGTGGGGAGAAACGGGCAAATTCTGGGTAGGTGGCGAACTAAACTCTGTTCTTTTGCTTTACGGTTAGACTTTGTTTGAGAGCTTCAAACACATCCTCAACGGTCAACAGTTTCATGCATTCCATGTAGAGGTCGCCTGGCCGATTGCAGAGGTCCAGATGACACGGATGGCAGGGAACATCCCTCCGTAAGGCCACGTGTCCTTCATCCGTCAGGTATGGAAACCAGATATTCTCTTCACCGGGACCAAAAATACCAACGGTTGGGATCCCCAAGGCGGCTGAAATGTGCATCGTCCCATTGTCATTCGCAACATATGCGCTGCAAAGAGAGACAATTGCGGCAATCTGGCGGAGGGGAAGACCCCGGATTACTTTGATATTAGCAACCGAACGATCCATTACTGCGCGGACGATCTCGCCGTCATTCGGGCCGGCCGTGAGAATTACCTGGGCTCCGAGTTTGGCAGCGATGAGATCAGCAAGTTCAGCGAACCGCTCAGGCAGCCAGCGTTTCGCAGGCCACGTCGCGCCGGGATGAATACCGATAATCGGCTTTGTTACATCAAGAGGGGAGTTCTCGTAATCCAACCATTGCAAATATATCCGCGCTTCACGCCTTTCATCTTCGGTCAAGAATATTTCGGTCCTGTTTGCGGTAGGCTCAATGCCCGCCGCTCGTATGAATTGATTGTGAAACTCAATCGCCGTCTTGGCCTTTCCGTCATCCCGTACATGAACGGTGTAGAGTTTTCCACGTCCCGGACGCCCGGCTCCTACTCGTACGTTTGCACCCGTTGCCCGCACGAGCAAAGCGCTTCGCGGATTGTTGAAGAGGTCGATTGCCAGATCAAACTTACCACGGCGCAACTCCAATGCAACCCGTGGTTGTTCAAATATTGTGGGGCGGGAAAAATCAAAAGGGATTATTTGGTTCAGGCATGGATTGTTCTCGAGCAGAGAGACAGCGTTCTTCTCTCCCATATATGCAATGTGAGCATCCGGGAAAGCATTCCGCACCGAACGAATGATTGGCGTTGTTAACACAACATCGCCGATGTATTTCATTCGGGTGAGAAGAATACGGGAAAACTTTGGCGGAGCGTTCATTTATTCTCCTCCATCCAATCGCATCGTTCGACCCAGTCATTGACTTCGTTTTTGGCAGCTTCCGTGTCAACGAAGTTGAGTGATTCCCAGAACCGGGATTTTGCATCTTCAAAACGGCGCAAGCGGAACAGAGCATATCCCGATGTCTTGAGACGAATTGCTTCAAGAGGTTTCGGATCAAGTCGTGGATTCAACTCCTCCAACGTCTGAAGTGCTTCCTTCCAGCGGCGCAGTCGAAAAAGCGCTTTCCCCTTCAAGTAGATCGGCAGCCAATGAAGCGACGGATGCTGCACCAATGAATCAAGCATTGTTACGCGCTCTGAGTCGCTTGCAGTCGAAAGAAAATGTTTCAACAGAGCAGCGCGATTCAACGTATCTCCAATCGCAACAGAACGCACAATTGCAGCTTCTGTTAATGGCTCGCTCAGGTCTGCCTTCTCTAAACGCCTGAAGAGTTCCTGTGCCGTTTTGTAATTTCCGGTGGCGTATTGTGCGAGGCCAGCGTTGAGCAAGAGAGGAAGATAATGAGATGTGTTCGGTCGGATGATCGTATCGAACGCCGCGTTCACAGCGGAATATTTACTTGCATAAAGAGTGCTTGCAATGTATCCGCTCAGCGACTCATAGCCACGTCCCTCGCCGAATGATTGTTCGTACAATTCCGCTGCGGCTGCATAATTCCGTTGTGCAAATTTCTTTGACGCTTCGTTGTTGCGCCCGGCTATTACACGTGCACACACTTTCCGGAATATGGGCGGGCGGCGGAAGTACACATCAATCGCATCGCGATCTTCGTCGCGAACCGGAATTTTATCGAGAAAGATTTGCCAGTCTGCAATCAATTGTTCGAGCGGTTTGCCATAGATTTTTTCGTAGTCAGTCGCCCGGTACAAAAGCATCATTGCCCGAATCCCATGCGTATCAATGAGATAGCGGCAGAAGGAACCGGCAAGAACGTAGCTGACGGAGGACGATTGCGCTGCAAATCCGGCGGGTGTCATGAGCGGCGCTATATCGGGAGTGACGCCGAACTTTCGCATTGCAGCCGCGTACTGGTGCGGTGTTCGGTTTCCCCAATCCCAGTCAATCGCCGTTGCCAAACCTTCGACGATTCCGGTGCTTAAGCTTGCGTTGATAATCGGCAGGCCGAACGGCGCAGCGAGGACATGCACAAGTTCATGCTTCAGTGTGCCGTCGAGAGATTGTTTCGTTATATGAATCTGTGAACTCCATGGCTTCGCGATATTCGTATTGCCCGCGCCGATCAGCCGCTGCTTAGAAACATCCGATGGATAAATGTACGATTCGATTTTTCCTTTGAACGGAACACTTAACACATCGGAAATTTGCTTCAACCGGAATTCATGTTCCGCAGCAATCCACTGTATCTCTTCTTCGTCGTATGATTCTTTCGCGTAGAAGATGACGAAATGTTTTGTCTCGAACGAAGAACCTAATCGTTGTTGAATAAATCTGCGGTGCGATTCGAAACCGAGCTCACCCCTGAACCACCAGAGCAACCCGAGCATAAGCACGACTACACCTGTTACAATTATCGTACGGCCCTGCGCAAGCGCCCGCAATAGGGTCGTTCCTTTTTTCCAAACTGAATCGGAGGGGGATGTCGTGCGCAGAAGTAGAACAGTCAACCAGACAAAAATGCCGGCGACGAAAAGCGTGACGAGGCGAAACCAAACAAGCGCTGGACTAATTCCGAGCGCTTCATCGTAGGTGAGTCCTGGAAAGAATCCGTAAAAGAAATTGTACGAAAATATTGCCGGCGTAAAATATCCCATCGCTAACGCGTATACAACCGTTACGGCAAGGAACAGGGTAAAAATTATTTTCGCATGACGGTAATGAGCCGCGCAGAAGAATCCAAGCGCCGACGAAAAGGCAACGCTGACAACGGGAATGAGAACAAAAAATCCGAAGCCTTGAAGCAGCGAACAATTCTTCACGAAGAATGCATTCGCGAGAATCACTGCAAGAGGTATGATCAGAAGGCTAAGGTTGAGGATGAGTGCCCGGAGGAAATCCCGAATCGGGTGATTAGTAATTGTGGATGAGGGATTAGATTGAAGTCGGGTGAATTTGATCGTGAGGAACCCTGAAACGAACGACGCTATGAGAGCAATCGCTGCGGAGAATTCGTAGCCGAGATAGTTGAGAAGAGGAAGCTGAGTAAAGACGAGAGATATGATGAGATACAGAGCCGCGGGAAAAAATGCTCGGGAGCGTAGGATTTTACTGTTCACCAGATGTCATCTTTCAAAATTCTTCACCGGAAACTCTCTCTATATCTGCTCCAAGTGCGCGCAATTTTTTCTCAATTGCCTCATATCCACGGTCGAGATGGTACACGCGCAGCACTTCTGTTTCGCCTTCCGCGACAAGTCCGGCGAGAATGAGCGAAGCGGAGGCACGCAAGTCCGTGGACATGACGGTTGCGCCCGTAAGACTTTTAACACCGCGAACAACTGCTGCATTCTTCTTCAGTTCAATATCCGCACCGAGTCGCGCAAGTTCGGGCACGTGTTTGAATCGGTCAGTATAGATCGTATCGGTAACGACCGAAGTGCCGTTGGCGAGAGCCATCATCGCTATCCACTGCGCCTGCATGTCGGTCGGGAAGCCGGGGTAAATCACTGCGGTCGCATCAACCGCGCTTATGGTTTCGGGCGCAGTGAGTGTAATGCTGGTCGCGGTGGTTTTAATCTTGCATCCTGCGTCTTCAAGCTTTGATGTTACAGCGCTAAAATGTTCAGGGTTCACGCCCTCAAGCGTGATCGTTCCGCCCGTCATCGCCCCGACGACAAGGAACGTTCCCGCCTCTATTCTATCGGGAATTGTTTCTGCATCCACTGGGTGGAGTTCGTTCACGCCCTCGATCTCCAGCGTGTTTGTCCCGATGCCGTCGATTCTGGCTCCCATCTTTACCAGAAATTCTGCAAGCGCTGTAATCTCAGGTTCAATCGCCGCGTTTGCGATCCGCGTCGAGCCTTTGGCAAGAACTGCTGCCATCAGAATGTTGCCGGTTGCACCGACACTGGAAACATCGAAATGGATCTTCGCTCCCGTCAACTTCTCGGCTTGTGCAACAATGTAGCCGCGGTTGACCTTGATATCTGCGCCGAGTTTTTTCAACCCCTCAAGATGCAGATTAACCGGACGCGGGCCCCATGCACATCCGCCCGGCAGCGAGACTTTTGCTTTGCCAAACCGCGCAATAAGCGGCCCCAGAACATAAATCGACGCACGCATCTTCTTTACATGCTCGTACGGCGCTTCGTGTTTGTTCACTCCGGTTGTATCCAGCGTGAGAATCTGATTTTTTAATTCGATCTTCATCCCCATTGATTTGAGGAGGCTCGACATTGTTGCGACGTCGCGCAGGTTCGGCGTATTGCCAAGATGGAATGTGCCGCTTGCAAGCAATGCCGCCGGCATCAATGCGAGCGATGCATTCTTTGCGCCGCCAATACTGACTGTGCCGTTGAGTTTTTTTCCGCCACGGATGAGGAATTTATCCAACTAAATTCTTTTACGGTGATGAAGATTGAGATGATTTCATTTCGAATTTCGCCAAAAAGAGGACGAAAAACAATGAGGCATCATGCGCCGATTCAGACACGCTGAGACGCTCTACGAGTCGTAGACAAAAGGATGCCAAGTAGACCGAATACCGAAACACCCATTCCATGAAGATGGTCGGGCATTCACCTCACATGGTGAATGCTTTCGATTGAAAAAATTATATCTCAAACCTGCTATTGACGCGTTGGGTCTCGGTTGAAATGTCTATGTCGAATCTATCGCATGCTGTCTCATCGTGTTTTAAGCCTGTTTTTACTGTTGGCATCTTCAACACCCGACGAGGAATTAATCAACGGTCTCGTAACCGTCGTGTAGGTA
>JBBRUI010000176.1:0-9267 GCA_038247945.1 Bacteroidota bacterium
AATTAAAAGCGAAGCTTTCTGCCGGCGACAGTCTGACAAAGGTCACCTCACTGGATGCGCGGGTTATGGTTCAGCGCACCGGTGATTTCACGGCAACCGGTGGTGCTGCCGGCGTGGGCCGGGATATGAACTTCATGGGCGCTGTTGAAGCTTTGAATGCCGGACAGATTTCATCTCCCGTGCCGAGTGTGCGCGGAGTATACCTGATTCAGCTTGTGTCGAAAACCGGTTTCGATTCGACGGCGTATAACGCCCAGCGGGAGACATTGCGGAGCCAGATGCTTCAGGAAAAACGCAACCGGTATGTAAGCGAGTGGCTGACGAAATTGAAAGAGTCGGCAGCAATCGAAGACAACAGGGATACATTTTACCGATAAACTTTTTGTGCGAGGTGAGATATGGCGTACATACGTCTTCTCATTGTGGCGGGGATCGTTGGTTTCCTGTTCTCCGCACGGCTTATTGCAAGCGATAAGACTTTCTCGATTGCATTGAAAGGGAGCTTAACCACCGGCTCCCAGCTTTTCCCCAACCCCAACTCTACAAGTGCTTTCCAGCGCGCCGAGTTTTTTCCCCTGAAAAGGATTTGGGGTTATGGCGTTGAAGTGCGGTACCGTTTTCCGGAAACAGATCTCGCCATCGGCGTCTCCGCAGATTATCTCCGCATCACCGAATCACAACGTCCGATCAGCGGCCCAAACGGAAAGCAGGCCCCCGTTGAAGATGGCTACCGCGTTATTCCGCTCGAGGTGACCGGATATTTTATAATCCCGATTTCAGGAGAAACCATCGGCATCTATATGGGCGGCGGTGCCGGTACGTACTTCGGCAGGCGAATCTACCGCATCGGAAACACGGAAGCCCAAACAGTGGATGCCGGGAACGGGTTTGGTATTCACGTCTTGAGTGGTTTAAGTTGGAGGTTTACAGATTTTTTTTCTTTGAATGCCGAAATGAAGTTCCGCGACCTTCAGTTCAATTCTACAAATCAATTCTCCTCGACACCGATTATGTATGGAAGTTTTCCCGTTCAGGTTTCGACACAGCCGTTCGAATCGAGAGTACATACCGATGGAATGATCTTCCAGCTCGGTATCGTGATTGATATTTAGCGTCACGTGACACGCCCGGATCATCCCGAAAGCTCTCCATCTCCCCGAACCACTTCTCCATCGAACATCCTTCCTGCTCAGGAGATCAAAAAGCCACTTCTCGAAAGTCTATCATCCCGATTTGATGTTGTTGAGAAGAAAATCTTCGTCGGGGGCAGTACATTCAAACTGCTCAAAGTACGCGACACCAACAAACTTGTCGACTCCATTGACCCCGGGATTTTTTCAGTTGATGAACGTCTGCCGTATTGGGCGGACATCTGGACTTCAGCCATTGAACTTGCCCGTTACTGCATTGAGGAAGCCGATCTTAACGGCAAAGACGTGTTGGAACTCGGCTGCGGACTTGGGCTCGCGGGAATTGCGGCGGCGAAGAGAGGCGCTAATGTTATTTTTTCGGATTACGAAGACGATGCGCTGGAGTTCGCCCGCTGCAACGCTCAAACAAATCTATCCGCGGAGATCGTTAATTCCTCAATACGGTTTATCAATCTTGATTGGCGTTGCATCGACGAGTCCTTGCCTCAGCCGCAAAAGTTTGATATGATACTTGCGGCGGATGTTGTATACGAGCGCCGGAATTTTTTCCCTTTGATTGATGTCCTTCAGCGTTTTTTGAAACCCACGGGAATTGCCGTGTTTACGGAGCCCGCCCGCACGATCGGAGAACAGTTTTTCAAACTGTTACGTGAGGCCGGATTTTCTCTTTCGGTAACTCCTTGCAAAGTTGAATTGGACGGAAAAACAGCAGCCATTCGTCGCGCTGAAATTCGTCCGGGAAAGTTGCGATGACTGAAACTGTTAAAGAGAAAAAAAACCTGGTTTATCTGACGGGTTTTATGGGAAGCGGGAAAAGCACCATCGGTCCCATCCTTGCAAACACGCTTGGATATGATTTTGTCGATGTGGATAAACTCATCGAAAAGCGAGTCGGAAAAAGCGTGAAGAAAGTTTTTCAAGATGAGGGGGAGAAGTACTTCCGCACAATCGAGTGGAACATTATCGAAGAAGTCAGTCATTGCCATCAGCGTGTCATTTCCCTGGGTGGCGGCGCGATGATGGATCCACGGAATTTCACGGTCGTGAAAAATTCCGGTATCCTCGTCTACCTCTATTCTTCGCCTGAACATCTCCTGCAACGGCTTCAAAACAAAACCGACCGACCGATCCTTTCCAACAGCGAAGGAGACCGGCTGGACTTGTCGCAGTTACGTGAACGCATTTTTCAACTGTATACTCTTCGCGCGCCCATCTATTCCCAGGCACACATTACCATAGACACCGACGAGAGGAAAGTCGGGAAAACGGTTGATGATATCGTCAAACGGATTTCGGGAATGTTGAAGATTTAAAATATCGCTTGACATTAAGCTTCAAAACGCCTAAACTCTCGCCAAGATTTTAAGTCCTCATCATGCTGACCGTACCATATCGAGTCTGCCAGATCGGGTTCCATCAATAGACGAGGTACTAATATGCCAACATCGTTTGAATGCTCTGAGTCTCTTGAGACCCTACCCGAGGGGATGACTTCCATCCCGCCTGCGCTGCAAAACAAATTGAAGTACGATCCGGAAAAAAAAATCCTTGTGTTAACAGGATGCTTGACAGAAGCCGAACGCGATCAGTTGCGGGCCTTCTCGAAGGATGTAGAATTCTGGAAAGTAGTCGAGCGTCTGTACGAAAAATCCGCAGGACCTCCCGAAAGTCTTCGATGGAAGGAAGGCGATGACTCTAAATTCGTTACGGAGGAACTTACCGCGATGAAACAAGTTATTCATCGGTCGCTTGCCGGCTGGTTTATTCTCCTGGGATTCGGTTCGATTATTCTCATCATCAGCTTGTGGCCTTCCGGGATTGAAATGCAAACGCCAACGGACAGACGACTTGATTCTCTTGCGCAGCTTATTGCACGGCTATCCCAGCCCGTCAATGATTCGACGACAACCGACTCCATGAGCCCGGCAACGGCGATGCGTAAACATGATTCAACGCTCTACGTACAGGCGATACCAGGTGATTCAGATTTCCCCGGTGCCGAACAAAGATTTCTCATGCTCGCATTATGTGCAGGAATTCTCGGCGGATCAGCCGGGGGACTTGCTTCCCTTCTTGATTTTCGCGGGAACCGCCGGCTTTTCTCTTCGTGGACGTTGTGGTATTTTGCTCAGCCAATTGTTGCCGGTATGATGGCGGTAATTTTTTATGTGTGCATTCGGGCCGGATTTTTCTCTAGCTCGACCACCTTGCAAAATGTAAATGTCTTCGGCGTTGTGGCGTTTTGCGCGATGGTTGGACTCTTTACTGACGATGCCACAAGCAAACTCTCGCAGGTGTTCAAAACTCTTTTTGCGTCCACGGACTCGGAGGCCCGCGACGGGCAGCTGGTTGCTTCCGACGAACAGAAGGAGGGGAAAGATTGCTGAAGATAGTTTGGTTGACGCGTTCTCAACGCTACTCCCGCCGTCGAGAAACCTGAATCGCGCCTCATTTGATTTGGTTGTTTACCCGGCCCCGTTTGAATGTCCCCCCAATTCATTGCTTCTCCACGAGTTAATAGCTATATTTTCTTCAGAAAGAATGAAGAACCTGTTATAAGTCTCACAAAGAGCTTCAATGCTTTGTGGGATTTTTTGCAACGTCACCTTCCAATTCTTTTGAATCAACGTGTTCATCCAACGTTAAGCGAGGACGTTTTGGTGTCGTTCACAGAACAAAGATTACATGAGTTGCTCGGAAATTTTAAGGGGAAGAAAGTTGCGGTTGTAGGCGACCTGATGGTCGATCGGTATTACTGGGGAAACGTCAGTCGTATTTCACCGGAAGCCCCGGTGCCCGTTGTTGAAGTCGTGCAAGAACAAGCTCGTCTCGGCGGTGCGGCAAACGTGGCGAACAATATTCAAACCCTCGGCGGCGAACCAATGCTCGTCGGACTTGTGGGCAGCGATCATCCCGGCCAGGTATTCCTCGATATCCTCAAAGAACGAAATCTGCTCGCGAAAGGAATCGTCACCGACGCCTCGCGTCCGACAACGATAAAGACGCGCGTCATCGCAAATTCGCAGCACGTCGTGCGCATCGATAACGAATCCAAACTGGAATGTCCCGAACACATTAAACACCTGATTCTGGACGCGGTGAAATACAACATTCATGAGCTTGACGCGATTATCATCGAAGATTATAACAAGGGCGTGGTAACAAAAGAAGTCATCCACGAGTTGATTGCAGTGGCAACTAAATACAACAAAATTATTACCGTCGATCCCAAGTTCAATAACTTCCTTGAATACAAGAATGTCACTGTCTTCAAACCAAACCGTCGGGAAGTGGAAGATGCCATTGGCGGCAGATTGAAAACAAACCCCGATATCGAGAAAGCAGGGAAGCAGTTGCTCGCAGAGCTGCACGCGGAAAATGTGCTGATCACTCGCGGCGAGGATGGCATGTCGCTGTTTGAATCAAACGGAGATATAACGCATGACAGCACCATTGCAACGAACGTGCAGGATGTTTCCGGTGCGGGTGACACCGTAATTTCGACGCTGACGATGGCGTTGGCAAGCGGTGCGACGATCCGTGAGGCGGTAACACTCGCCAATTGCGCAGCCGGCGTTGTTGTGGCCGAAGTCGGTATTGTGGCCATTCAACCGAAAGAACTCATCGAGGCAGCGTTGCGATATTCAAGAAACGGTCAGTCGTAATGGGAAGAATTCTTTCGCGCACGGCTTTTATCAAAGCCCGGCGGACCTTGCGCCGGCAAGGGAAGAAAGTAGTCTTCACGAACGGTACGTTCGACATCCTGCATCGTGGACACGTCGAGTATCTTGCGAAGGCAAAGAAGCTCGGCGATGTGTTGGTGGTGGGACTCAATTCGGATGCATCGATTAAACGGATCAAAGGGCCTCAACGTCCAATAAACCGCGGCGCTGACCGGGCGGCCGTTCTTTCAGCGCTCGCTTCTGTTGACTTTGTCTGCTTCTTTTCCGAAGACACGCCGGGAAATCTAATTGCGGAGGTCGTCCCGGATGTGCTGGTAAAGGGTGCCGACTGGAAGTTAGGTTCGATTGTGGGGAAGGATGTTGTTGAAAAAAACGGCGGCGTCGTCAAAACGATTTCGCTCACGCGTGGACGTTCCACAACAAATGTCATACAGCGGGTATTGGATGCGTATTGCGCATGACGGGAAGAACGCGCACGTTGCGTTCGCACTATGAAACCGACGTTGCCACGGGAAAGAACACGTGAAGAAGCTTTTCAAATGGTTGGCATATTCGGCTGCAGCGTTCATTGTCGTGCTGAGCGGCCTTGCATTCTTAACACAAACGCAGTTCTTTCGCGACCGGCTTCGCTCGTTCGTCCTGGACCAACTCGATACGCTGCTGATTGCCGAAGTTCATCTCGGCGAGATTCACGGAAATCTTGTCACCGGTTTTTCCATTGATTCTGTTTCCATAAAAGTCCGTGACGAATATTTCGTCCGGGCAGACCGTATTGATATTCGCTACGATCTTTTTCAAATCCCATCTAAAAAAATCAGCGTAGGCCTGCTTACTCTTGTCCGTCCGCAAATAGCGATGATACGCGGACGCGACAGTGTGTGGAATTTTCAGCGAATGATTATCCAGCCTGATGATTCGACGAAGACTCCGTTTGACTGGCCGATTGCTGTTCAACGATTTGAAATACAAAACGGAACATTTCGCCTGGTGGACTCGACGCGCATTTCCCAGCCTGACCATCGTTTTCCCGATCCTTTTTTTGTCGAGTATCACGATTTTGCTCTCCGGGATCTCGACATGCGCATAACATCTGTGCTTGTTTCTCCGGATGAAATGAAGGCTACGATTGATTCTCTCACGTTCGTCTCCGACAACCCCGATGTGCAGTTGAGAAAGTTCTCTGCGGGGCTTCGTGTCACGCGGAAGGAAGCAGTCGTCAAAAACTTATTCCTGCAAACTTCACGCTCGACGCTTCGACTGAGCGCTTCGATGAAGGATGTTGATCTTTTCCGGCCACTGATTCTCGGCGAGCTGAAATCAAAACCAGTCAGTGTGGAATTGCGCACCAATGATTTGGATTTGAACGAACTGAAACGGTTTATCCACCAGGTTGACCTGCATGGAATGGTAAAAGCAGACTTAATCGCGGATGGCGAGTTCGGGGATATAACTGTGCGGCAGCTTGATCTGAAAACACAAAGCTCCGAGCTGCACCTTGTCGGAAATCTGTATCATCTGGATCAGCCGTCAACGCTTTTCATCAGAGCAAAATGCCGCGAGACAAAAATACCGTACGCCGATGTTATGGCCTTGCTGCCGAACGTAGATCTGCCTGATTACCGGTCACTGGGCACTGCGTACGTGGATTTTGATTTCGAAGGCGAACCGCAAAATTTCCGAACCGATTTATCCGTTCGAACTGATGCAGGAGCAGTCTCAACAAAAGGCGCCACGTTGAAAATCGGCGGGCCTGAATCGCTGCGTTATAACGGTCAGTTCATAACGCGCGGGCTGGATCTTTCCGCCGTTCTTCAAGACAAACAATGGCAAAGCTCGCTGAACAGCTTTGTGAAAATCAACGGCTCCGGGACTTCGCTCGATAACCTCAACGTTACGGTCGACGCGTCGTTTGAGCCATCGACATTTGCGGGGAAGAACATGGGCGTTTCCCATATTGTAGTTACTTCGGCGCAAAACAAATTCTTCGGTAACATCCAGCTCGTTGTCGGTTCAATGCACGCCGACTTGAAAGCGGAACTGGATCGCAGCAACAAGGAACTCCCGACTTTTAAGGTAGATGGAACAGTTTCATCATTGAATCTTGCCGACTTTCTTTCCGATAAATCCCGAACCAGCGATCTGACGTTTGATGTGAAAGCCGACGGAAGCGGATTACGATTGGATAAGCTCAACTGCATAGCGATGCTGGATTTCTCTTCATCCCGCTACAAACAGTACCGGATTGATTCGAGCTTCGTGAACCTGGCTATTGATCAACGCGATCCGCTGCACAGCAAGTTGACGGTGAATTCTAGCCTCGCAGATTTTTCCATCAATGGTCAATTCGATTTGGATTATATGGTGGATCTGGTGCGGTACGAAGTTGAAAGTATGAATCTCGCCATCGGGCAGCGGTTCAAGTCACTCGACTCTACGCTGGCTACCAACCTCGATGTCAAAAAGCTGGAAGCCCGCGGGAAGAATCTCGCAATGCAACATAAAACGCTGAACACCGAGTATGAATTAACGTTCAAGAACCTACAGCCTCTTTCAATCCTTGCCGGCGACAGAACGTTCGATGCAATCGGGTCAATCAAGGGAAACCTGAACGGCAACTACGAAAGTCTTGATGGTGGGGCGCTCATGCGGCTGCAGGAATTCTTTTATGGCAACGCAGATTCGGGAATGTTGATTCAGGACGGAGTTATTACGATAAAGTTCAGCGACCTTAAACCTACAACGCCTCTCGCCGATCTTACATTGCGCGTGAAGGTGGACGCCGGAAAGATGCACGTAAACCGGACAAAGCTCGATACGCTCAACTTCGGAATCTTTTACGAAAAGGAATATGCGGGCTTTTCCGTGCAAGCCGACTATGACAAGGATTTCCACCTTCGTACCAACGGTCAGATTGGGGTCACCGATAATGGCGTTCTGTTCACGATGAGCCGGTTGGAAACCACCTACAGGGATTTTCTTTGGAGTGCAGGCGACGGGGCGATCTTTTCGGTGAATCAAAATGGAATGAGGGTTCAGAATCTTGTTTTGCGGCGGGATTCGCAAAGCGTAACCGTAAACGGGGCGATGTTGAAAGGCGGAACGATCGACGCAAACATTACGGGCAATACGTTGCAGTTGGAGAATTTGCGATACGTACTGACGCAGGAAGAACGCCAGCCTGATCAGCGCGGCTTTGAAGGGTTTGCGGATTTCGAAGCGCATGCAAGCGGCACGCTCGAAGCCCCGTTGTACGATGGAAAGCTCCGCGCACGGAATGTTTTCTTTCGGGGATTTCCATTCGGCGTTATTCAGGGCGATTTGAACTACAAAGAAAAACTGTTGAGTGCCACGCTGCTCATTGATAACCGGGCAACATCGAAGGCGGAAAAACCCGACCTGACAGTGCAAGGAACATTGCCGATCGATCTTGGATTAAAGTATGTTGAACAACGGCTGACGGACAAGCCAATGGATTTCAGCATCTATTCCGATGGGCTTCAGATGAGCTTGCTCGATCCGTTGCTTGCCACCTTCAACGAACTCTCCGGTACATTGAAAACAAACCTGAAAGTGAGCGGCACGCCGAAACATCCGGAATACTCAGGGACGATCAGTATCGAGAACTGCGCGTTTCTCTTCCTCCCCAATAACATGCGGTACGAAGGAATGAAAGCGCAACTCGAAGCAGAAGGTGAGCGGATAAAAGTCATCTCCGCATCTGTCAAAAATATTCCCGCGGACAACCGGTCTGCGCGGGTGGGCGCGCTGAATATTTCAGGAGATTTTTTGCTACGTGATCTTGTCCCGTCCGATTTCAATTTTCTGATCAACGGACAGCTTCTGGTTGTCAACCAGAATACCCGCACGTCAACTCTTTCAGTATACGGCGACTTGTTTATGGAAATACTTCCGCCGGGTTTGCGCTACACGGGGAACATCGAGCGCTCGTTATTGAAGGGTCCCGTTCTTGTGCGGAACTCCAGTCTCATATTTCCCCCGACGAGTGCAACGCTCAGGAGCCAGGAAGAATTCTCCGTTCCGGTTACGATCATCAACGATACACTGAAGGTAGTTGAAGATTCAACCAAGCCTGTTCTCTCGCGCTACTTCACGACGGCAGAGACGGGCGAAACGAAAGTCATAGAGAAAGAAGAGGAACGAAACCGGTCGTTTATCGATGGGCTGCGATACGATCTTAATATTGAAAGCGCAGGCGGCAATACCGAAATCCGCATGATCTTCAACGCGGCAACGGGCGAAGAACTCATTGCCAACATCGACGGCAGGTTTACGATTACCGAGGACGGCACAACGTGGGTTGGGGATTTGGATGTAACCCGCGCCTCCTATAATTTTTATGGTAAGAGGTTTGACGCCGAAGGCAGCATGACGTTCTCAGGAGATTTTTTGAATCCCGAACTGAATATCACAGC
>JBBRUI010000177.1:0-9245 GCA_038247945.1 Bacteroidota bacterium
AGCTCCCAAAAACCTTATGGCGTGTCTCGCGAGTCCGACGATTGAGGGAACGACCGAGTTAATGCGCCACAAGCTAACGGCGGTTATTCTCGCAACAGGCAGTAACGCGATGGTGAAGTCGGCGTACAGTTCAGGAAAACCGGCGTACGGTGTCGGGTCGGGGAACGTTCCTGCGTTCATCGAGCGAACCGCCAATGTAAAGAAGGCTGTTGCCGATATCATTTCCGGAAAGCAGTTCGACTATGGCGTTCTCTGCTCGTCGGAGTCTGCGCTTGTGTGCGACGCACCGATTAAAAGCGCAGTAGTAGAGGAGTGCAAGAAACGCGGGGCGTATTTTGTCGCGGGTGAGGAGAAAGATCGCCTTGCCCGGCTCATGTTTGGCGAGCGGGGCGCGATTAACCCGGACATGGTTGGCAAATCGCCGGTCTTCATTGCGCAGAAGGCAGGAATCAATGTTCCGGCAAACACGACTGTTTTGATTGCGGAGATGCAGGGCGTTGGTCGGGAATATCCGTTGTCGCGTGAGAAGCTCTCCCCCGTTCTTTCTTTCTACACAGAGGATGGATGGCGCGAGGCATGTCACCGATGCATCGAGTTGTTGGAGTTCGGCGGGGTAGGCCACACAATGGTTATCCATTCGAAGGACCAGGATATTATTATGAAGTTCGCATTGGAGAAACCGGCATTTCGCATCCTAGTCAACACTCAAGCTGCACTGGGCGCTGTTGGCTACACAAATGGCCTCGACCCGTCGATGACGCTGGGCCCGGGCACATGGGGCGGCTCGATTATTTCTGATAACGTCACTGCCCGGCATCTCATGAATTACAAACGCCTTGCGTTTGAAACGAATCCGATTAATCCGGAGGATGGACAAGGCATAGCGCCTTCAATTCCACAAACGCAACAAGCCCCTCCTCATTCATGGATGGATGAGATCGAGAAACGAATCGTACTTAAAGCCGGCAACTCACCAATTTGGAAAAAGACTGAAGAGACGACTGGCGGAGGAACTCAGTATGTAAAACCGCCGGCGTACGGAACGGGAATTTCCGCCGACGACATCGACCGGATTGTTTCCTCATTTTCCAAAGATCGAAAATAGACGGTCCCTTTTAAACGCAGTTAATCAAAAATAATTTGGAGAATTGGTTGTAAATCGATAAATTGTGCCCATTCTATCGATAGAAAAGCTTGCTGGAGAATGGAGAACCGATGTTTGTCTAGAAGTCCAGACGAAAACCTATGAAAAAGAAAACCACCAAGTCGCCAAGACACCAAGAAGTTCCGGTTCTTCTCTTTTTGTAGTTTTTTCATTCAATTTTCACTTGGTGCCTTTGTGACTGGTGGTTAATCTTCTATCCCGGGCTTTTCAACCAAATTTCCAGTCTCACCAGAACGAATATGCAATGAATGTTGTTCTATTTCTCAGCAACACCCACACATCATCATCCATCATAAGAAAGGAACTCACGATGAAAAAATGCTCCGCTTTGTGCACGCTCTTGCTGTTGTGTGCACTTGCTATACCGGCGAAATCGCAGTTCAAGGATATCGGACTGGGCGGGGGAATTGGATTTGGGGGAATTGTCGGGGCAACCGATGATCTATCAAACAAAGATGGCAAGTTCTATGCACGGGCGTTTCTACGCGCCGGCATCGTCAACGGCGTTCAGGCTGAATTAGGCGCAGGCTTGGGCCGTATGGCAGGACGGAACCGTGCCGGCGACGCGCGAGGCAACGGAGATGGGTCGGCTGCATTGACTCAGTTAATTCCAATTGACTTTCGCTTGTTGTTCAGCCCATTCTCGTTTGACAGTTGGAATCCGTTCATCTACGCTGGTATCGGCGCGGTCCATTACAATATGGAGGAGCTTCCCGGCAACGCCGACCCTGCAGTGAAAACAAAGGGTTGGTCGATGTATGCACCGGGCGGATTGGGACTCCAATTTGCTTTGGATGACCATACAGCATTTGAAATCAGTGGCGGCTACAATTACGCTTTTAACGACAAGATCAACACCATCACAGTGAATTCACAAGCGAACGCCCCCAAGAAAGATGCGTATTGGACCGCGCTCATTGGTTTGACAGTTGCCGGTGAAAGCGGCAGTGCAGATCCGGATGGCGACGGTCTTACCAATCGCGAAGAAAAACAACTCGGGACAGACAAGAGAAATCCTGATACCGATGGCGATGGATTAATGGATGGTGCTGAAGTCCTGACCCATAAAACAAATCCACTGAAGGCGGATAGTGACGGCGATGGTTTGAAGGATGGCGAGGAAGTGAATAACTACCGCACCGATCCCAACAAGGCCGACACGGATGGAGACGGTTTGAGTGACGGCGCTGAAGTCAGCCAGCACAATACTGATCCGTTGAAAGCAGACACAGACGGCGATGGCCTGAGCGATGGAGCGGAAGTTAATCAGTACAAAACCAATCCGAACAAGACCGACACCGATGTTGACGGGCTTGCCGATGGTGCAGAAGTTAACCAGCACAAGACCGATCCGAATAAGCTCGATACGGACGGCGGCACGGTAAACGACGGTCAGGAAATCGCGAACAATACTAATCCACTGGATCCGAGGGACGACATCCCGAAGAAACCTGTACTGCAGGTCGAAGTAGGGAAGGCAATCGTCCTTGAAGGTATTGTGTTCAAGACGGGGAAAGCGGATATCGAACCGAAGTCCGAAGAAATTTTGGACCAGGCGTTCAACACACTTGATCAGAATAAAGATATTCAGGTTCAGATTCGCGGATATACCGATAATGTTGGCGGCCGCAAGATGAATTTGCGTCTCTCACTACGCCGTGCTGCTTCCGTCAAAGCATGGTTAGTGAACAAAGGCATCTCAGCAGACCGTATTTCTGCGAAGGGTTACGGTCTTGACAATCCGATTGCAGACAATAAAACTGCAGAGGGTCGTCAGAAGAATCGCCGCATCGAGTTCTTCCGTACAAAGTAAGAGAACACTTCTTTGTGCCTCCACCTGAATTGGTGGGGGCACATTTTTTTTAGTGCTGGATTATCCAGACATAGTGGTCGTGCTGACCAGACAGAGTTGTTCCGTCCTTTTCATACCTTAAAGCAATATAGTTATCCCGGACTGCGGTTGGAACTTGAAAGCAGTCACAAATCAAAAACCCTTCATGACCATACTCACCTAAAAAGGAAATCGTCATGTCCATGATGTCGGAATTCAAATCCTTCGCAATGAAAGGCAACCTGGTTGATATAGCTGTTGCTTTTGTTATGGGTGCTGCCTTTGGCAAAGTCGTGTCGGCATTCACGGAAGGTATAGTCGCTCCAATAATTGGTCTCGTTACATCAGGCGTTGATTTTAGCAAGTGGAAGGTGGTGCTCCGGGCTGCCCAGACCGATGCGGCAGGAGCCGTGACAAATCCCGAGGTTGCGATCAGCATCGGGCAGTTCCTTACGGTCACGCTCGACTTTCTTGTCGTTGCCTTCGTAATGTTCCTGATCATCAAAGCGATAAATGCCATGAAAAGAGCCGAAGCCGCAGCACCTACGTCACCTCCGGTCCCGTCGAGAGAAGAGGTTCTTTTGACGGAGATACGCGACGCTCTTCGTTCCCGCTAACAGAAGCAAACTTTTCATATTCGTTCGATGTTTTGTTGGCGTAGCCATACTACCGCCAACGTAAACATATTTCCCTGGTTCGACGTTGTACCGGATATTGGCGCGCCCGCGCCTGTGGCTTCCAATCTCATTCAACTACATGAAAGGAATCCTTATGAAGAAAGCCATTCTGCTTAGCCTCGCGCTTTTCTGTGCAAACGCGTACACGCAAACGGATACAGTCAAAGTTCTCCCGTACGGCTGGACACAAGGAATGGTTGCTGCCCTGAATATTTCGCAGATTGCCTTCACCAATTGGAGCGCCGGTGGCGACAACGCTCTTGCATGGGCGCTTTCGCTCGATGGAAAATCCGTCAACGATCAGGAGAAAACAACGTGGACGAACAACTACAAATTTGCGTTCGGCCAGGCACGGCTCGGAGATGGGAATTTGCGGAAGACGGATGACAAGATCGATCTGGAATCGATTCTCAGTTACAAGATGACTCAGTCTGTCAATCCGTATGCGGCGGTAACGTTCAAGTCCCAGTTTGCAAAAGGGTTCAAGTATCCCAACAATGTTGAGACGCCGGTTTCGAAATTCTTCGATCCGGCATATATCACCGAAAGTGTCGGGGCCGGAATACAAGCCACCAAAGAAATAAAGACCCGACTGGGGTTTGCGTTGCGGGAAACGTTCGCCGATCAATTTGCCCTTATCTATACCGATGACCCGGCAACCCCGGGGATAGAAAAGTCCAAAGTTGAAGGAGGAATGGAATCGGTTACCGACGTCGATTGGAAAATCGCCGACAATATTCTCTTTACATCCAAACTCGAATTGTTTGCCCCGTTCAAGAACATTGACCATATCGATATTCGCAGCGATAACAAGCTGACTATGGCTGTCAACAAATACATTACCGCCAATGTTTCAGTCCAGCTTTTGAATATCGCCCCATTCCCGAAAACCCAGGTCAAAGAGACCATTGCAATCGGGTTGACATATAATGTATTCTAAGATAATTAGCGGTAGGCGTTTGCCCCGCACGTTTTATCTGCGGCCAACGTTGAAAGTGGCAAAGGACCTTATCGGCAAACTGCTGATGCGACGGATGCACACACAGATTCTTGCGGGTAGAATTGTTGAAGTCGAGGCATATCTGGGCGAAAAGGATCCGGCGAGCCACGCATTCAGGGGCATGACGAAGCGGAATGAAGTGATGTTTCAGAACGGCGGGCGTCTGTACGTGTACTTTACGTACGGGATGCATTTCTGTTGTAATGTTGTAACTGAAGAAGAAGGCATCGGGCATGCAGTGTTGTTACGGGCAGTCGAGCCTTTGGAAGGATTTGCTGTTATGGCTCGTAACAGAGGCCTTCCCTTTGCAACAGAACGCGACAAGCAGAAACTGTGCAGCGGGCCTGCAAAACTTTGCGAAGCTTACGGTATTGCGCGGGCGGAGAATGGAACAGATTTGTGTGGGAATGAAATTTGGATTGCAGAAGAGACGGACGTCGAGATTAAACCCCGAGTCGATCGATCAACACGAATTGGAATCGCTCAGGGCAGGGAACATAACTGGCGGTTTTTTCTTCGCGATAGTCCGTATATGTCAAAAGGGAAACCGGTTTCCTACCAATAGGCTGAGGTTGCTTCGCACAAAAGGCGAGGTTCAATGAGAGAATAAAGTATTGCGACGGGGTGCCAGCATTCTTATCTGACCCTGCGCAGCCAACCTCCCCGATGAAATGAAAATTTATTCCGCTTCCACACATCTTCATCCCTCACAAAATTTTTATTGCCTCGCAGGAACTCACTCACAGCCTCGTACGGGCCCGGCCCAAAAGAACGATACACAGGATGTCCATTGATGTTCGTGTCTTCAACAACGATATATGAGCCTACTGCAACCAGAGGACTGTAAAGGTTCAACTCCGCCAGCACATGTTCCTTCCTGTGATCTGAATCCAAAACCACAAAACCTCCCCGCGAGTCCAGATTCTGTGTAGCCTTCTTCACCAGGCCGGGATCGATCGAGTTCCCTTCAAAAAGCTTGATGCGGGGATGCGAAAGACTTCTGGCCTCATCCGTCAACGTAATGTCAATCCCCACAATACCAGCTCCCGCGGGCGAGCGAATGATATCGAGCAGGGAAGCAAAATAAAGAATAGAACCACCGCCCGATACTCCGGTTTGCAAAATAAAATTAGGCTTCAGGCGATACACTAATTCCTGATACAACTGAAGATCAAGCGGGCACTGCAGGATATTGTACCCCAGAAATGTGTTCGCTCTCCACGTATCGGAGGCGTGATACCACAAAAAGTGAAACGCCGGCGCGACGAACCACTCGGCAATACGCTTGATTAAATGCTTCAATTCCATTCGGCCTGATGTTCTTATCCAAGAATTGGATTTATGCTTTGGAGAATATAGCGAAGTGTTTGGGAAAAAAACACTGTGTGAGGTATGCCCACTGTATAAGGCAAAAAAACGACACTGGGGAAATCGATGTAACCCGGCGACTAATCACGAGCAACTTGTGCTTCTTTTCGCCGGCAGAAAAATGCTGAATGTTGTACCCCGTGCCGCGTCACTTTCGACCTTTATCTCGCCTTTATGTTCAGTCACAATCTTTCTGCAGATCGAAAGCCCCAAGCCGGTTCCATTCCCCTCTCCCTTCGTTGTGAAGAAAGGCAGGAAGATCTTGTCCATGTTTTTCTTCTCGATACCTGAACCTGAATCCGCAATTTTCACGACCACGTGATAGCCGGACGACTCTGTGGTAATAGAGATTGTTCCGCCCTCGGGCATGGCATCCCGGGCATTGATGAGCAAATTCAAAAACACCTGTTGCAGACAGTTTGCGTTGCCGGTAATTCTTGGCAGGTCGTTGAATAAGTTTTGCACAATCTCGATCTTGTTCCCCTCGTATTCGTGTTGAACTATTGCAAGAGTTTCAACGATGGCATCGTTGACGGATATCTCAGTCATCTTGATCTCTTCGGCCACGCTGCGGGAGAAGTTCATCAGCCGTCCCGTTATCTCTGAAAGACGCTTGATTTGCTGACTGAATAGATACGTCCAATTCGGAAGCGGCTTGCCCATATGAACCAATTCCATGTGCATCAAAAGAATTTGTATCGGATTCTTTATCTCGTGTACAATTCCGGAGGCCAATTCGCCAATGGCAGCAAGCTTTGCCACGTGGCGTATTTGGGCCTGGGACGCAATGAGTTCCTTGTTTGCCACATTCAATTTCTCAAATGTACGCCAGTTTTCCAGTCCAATAACAGCCTGATTCGCAAGAACTGTCAGTAATTGAATTTCCTGGTTCGACACATCTTCGTGGGGTTTGGGAGATCGTATAAGGTACATACCGACAGTTTCATTCCGCATGATGAGCGGAACGATGACAATAATCTGCTTCCCGCCACCGCCTCCCATAGATTCAATGTCCGGGAAAATCACCGTTCGCTGTTCTGCCATCACCCAATCGACGACGCCCGCTTCAACATGTTTTTTCGCTTCCGCATTAAACCGGTCTGAGGTTTTCTTTGAAAGAGGAGTATATTTGTTTGTTGCTTTATCAAACAGGAAAACATTCGATTCGCTCACCGGAATGACTTGTCGAGTCAGGTGAATCAACGTCCCCACAATTGTTTCGGGGTCGCGGGCAGTGCAGATGGCGTTAGACAATTGTTGCATCGCCATCAACTCGTTCATCGAAGTGCGAATGGCGACATTGTTGTGGGATGCCAGCGTATGGTCCCGCTTCAGCAAATCGATGGTATCTTCCAACGCCCGAACGTACTGTTCGCGGCTCTCGGCAAGAGATTCGAACTGGGGGGCAGCACTATCCAAAAGTTGCAGGCGGTTTCGCTGCACACGGGATTTCTGTTGTTCTGCTTCCATCGTGTTAGTTTTTAGCAAGGCTTAGCATCCGTGAAAAGGGCTGCATGTCGGCTTCAATTATTCCGGTATACAAAGTAATATACTCCTCAAGGACCACCGGGTTGTCCAGATGAAGTCGTTCGAGGACAGCCGGGTTGAATTCAATTGTTTTATCCCATTCGATTGAATTGGGAAGTAAGCGATTTGCAATCACATCGGCACAGTGGATTATGCAGACGAGTTCGGGATTTTCCCTTGCTTCCAAAGGTTCATGATGCATTGAAACTGCCTCTATCAGCGTTGAAGGAAAATTCCATCGGTCGGCGAGCCACCCCCCGATCTCGGCGTGCGTAACTCCCAAAACACTTTTCTCGACCTCAAGCCAGTGGCGGTCCGTATTCCGGACAATCTCCGTAATGCGTTTATATTCCGGAACAAAATGCTGACTTAAAACAGAGATCCCCATGTCGTGCAGCAGGCCACCTACGAATACCTCGCCGCTTACCCTGTAACCAAGATCCCGCGCAAGACGTCGGCCGATAACTCCGGTGTAGATTGCGTGATCCCAGAACTGTTGCGTAGTGCATGTTGCATTGTCCTCGTCCTGCAGAGCGCTTACGAGCGAGATGCTGATGACTATTTCACGGAGAGTCTCAAACCCCAGCACAATGATCGCAAAATCCACCGTGGAAATTTTTTTGGGAAATCCATAGAACGCAGAGTTGGCAATTTTCAGAACCTTCGCCGTCAAAGCCGGATCCATTGATATGACTTTGGCAATTTCTGAGGCGGACGTTTTCGGGTTTTCCAGCATCTCGATTACCTCTTCGGCAATTGCGGGCAACGCAGGAAGCTGAATGATTGTCTGGACTTTATCCCGTATAAAACTGGCTGAGCGCATGCTGTTTTGACTAGTTGAGTTCTTCCAACCTTAATTGGAGCGTTGAGCATGCCTTCGTGTGTAACACAACGGCATCCCATTCTTCGAGGGCCAGCAACCGTCCGATCTCTGCAAATGACAATCCTTCGTAGTAACGGAGTGCAAGGACGAGCGTTTCATTTTCAGGAAGATTTTCTAGTTCCTCAAACAAACTTGCCTTGGCTCTGATATATTCACGCCAGGCTGTAGCTGTCATCTGTAAAATGGGGCTAACGCCCGGTTGCGAGTAGTAAGACTCTCTCATGCGAATTGGCTCGCGTGTTCACGAATCCGTTCCAGAATGGCGGCGTGCTTTTGAAAGACACGCGATTCAGAAAGGTTCAGTACATTTGCAATCTCCTTGAACGTAAGCTCTTCGTAGTAGTACAATGAAATGACGAGACGATCTTGGGGGGGAAGGTTTTCGACCATCCGGGAGACCAGGCATTTTACCTCGTTGTCGGCGATTGTTTCCATGATGTCCGGGTCATCATTGGTCAGGTTCTCCAACTCTTCGGCGGGGGATTTCCCGTTTGTCCCAGCTTCAGGACGTGCGCTTTGTGTCTCATGGAGTACCTTCAAATATTCATCCACGGTCATCGAGAGCTCTGTTGCTATGGTTTTGGCGGAACCTGCAAACGACTGATCACATCCAATTTTCTGGGCTACCCTGTCTATCACCCTGGCTTTTTCCCGAATGGAACGAGGAACCCAATCGAGTTTCCGCAACTCATCCTGTACTGTGCCGCGTACACGGGTAATTGCGTACGTTTCAAATTTCACGCCCCGTGTCGGATCAAAACGATCAATAGAGTCCAACAGACCGATCATCCCTA
>JBBRUI010000178.1:0-9151 GCA_038247945.1 Bacteroidota bacterium
GTAATTGCCGGGGTCATGCCGCTCGATAAGGCGAATCATGTAAAGGCTCTTCAGGCAGAAGGAAAAATTGTTGCCGTGGCGGGCGACGGCATCAACGACGCCCCTGCACTTGCACAGGCAGATGTCGGTATTGCGATGGGCACAGGTACCGACGTTGCGATGGAGACAGCCGACCTGACGTTGATGAAGGGCGATCTGAGGGATATTGTTGAAGCCATGCGCTTGTCATCGGCAACGTTGCGGACGATCAAACAGAATTTCTTTTGGGCGTTCGGTTACAACGTCATTGGTATTCCTCTGGCGGCGCTCGGTATACTGAACCCGATGATTGCTGCCGGAGCGATGGCGTTCAGTTCGGTGAGCGTGGTAAGTAATTCGTTGAGACTGAAAACGAAAAGCTAGAAAATGAACCACCAAGGCTCCCCGCCTGCCCTGATAGCACAATGAGGCGGGCAGGCAAGACACGAAGCTATGCTGAGAAACGTCGGGCAATTGCCACGACTTTCAAGTCGTGGATTAGGTGCAAAGAAGAAAACCTTTGGGCTTTAGCCCCCCACTTGAGTGATTTAATTTTTCAGTAATTCGGATCGAATGAACCTCATACTTACAATCGACGTGGCTCATCCGCCCCGTCATCCGGATGTCGTCGAGCTGCAGTTAACGGAGGCGTGGTCGAAAGTCAGAAACTCTTCCACGCTTCGTATTTTGAAGATTATCCACGGCCATGGAAGTACGGGCAAAGGCGGATCGACCAAAGATGTTGTCCGTAACTGGGCGTTCCGTACGCGGGCGAGGGTCAAGGCGATCATTGAAGGAGAAAATTACAGTGTGTACGACGCTGATACCCAGGAGATGAGAAGTGAGGTTGGGACTTTTGGTGATTTGGATTTGGAAAATGGGAACCCCGGCATTACGGTCATTTGGATTAAATGACGACACTTCTGCAACTTATATTTTGTTAGCTTTTCTGGTGTAAACCTCTAAATTATAGCCACACCATCTTCGTCGTTCCAACCATACCACGGAAATTCATTCGGTGAAGATTTTTCTTCCGCCGCTCAGATACTTCCAACTTTCCCGCTCCCTTTTTCTTCAGGGCTTCTTCATTGTATTGAGTGTACTCTCTTCCCGCGCGCAGGGAGTGGATCTCCGCGGCGTTGTTACGGATAGTACCACCGGCGAGCGAATTCCATTTGCCAATATCATCATCCGGGGAACAGTGAAGGGGGCATCAACAAATCTCAATGGATTTTTCATAATCACAAATGTTTCCAGAGGTTCGTACGAAATTGTTGCAAGCGCGGTCGGGTTTCAACGTGAGGTAAAAAAAGTGAACGTGCAAGGTTGGGATTACATAACAGTGAATTTTCAGCTCGTCCAACGCACCGTTGAAGTTGAAGAAGTTGTTGTGGAGGCGGAGCGCCGCTTGGAAAAACTTGACGCTGCAAGCATTCACGTCCTCAGCCCTCAAGATATTCAAGAAATACCATACTCCGGTCAAGCGGATGTGTTTCGCTCTCTTTTGATTCTGCCAGGCATCGTCTCCACGTCTGATGTGAGTTCGAAGTTCTATGTTCGTGGTGGCGCAGGAGATCAAAACCTTATCCTTCTCGATGGCATGAAGATGTATAATCCGTTTCACGCGTTTGGCGTCTTCAGCGTTTTCGATCCGGATCTCATCAATACAACGGAGGTCTTCACGGGGGCTTTTCCAGCCGGCTATGGCAACCGCCTCTCATCTGTTGTGAACATGACAACAAAGCAAGGCAACACTACCCGTCTGGCAGGAAAAGGAGAACTCAATTTCCTCAGTGGCAAACTGCAGCTTGAAGGCCCCATTGGCGGCGACAATAGTTGGATCGCCAACGGGCGAACGTCGTTGTTTGACGGTTCATTCAAACACTTCCTAAAATCCTCTCCACCCATTTCGTTTTATGATTTGTTCTTGAAGGCAACCATAGGAAATGAAACCGGTCGAAACAGCTTCCGCGGCTTCTTCAGCGGAGACAAAGTTACCTCCGACAAGATAGATGAGCCGGATCATGAATGGACAACTCAGGCAATGGCTGTCTCATTGTCGGGGCTGGCATCCGATCGCATTTACGTTGATGGAGTGGCGTACACGAGCAGTTTCAAAGTACGACGCGATGCGAAACAATCGACCGTCGTAACCCCGGCTGAATCGCATGTCGGCGATGACGGGCTCCGTGTCGATGCCACTATTTATACTGAATCCAGTGGCACATTTCTCACCGGGTTTCAGTTTGATCTCCCCGACTATGAATTCACGTATTCGACCCGCTCAAATGCACAGCGAACGTTCAAGAGTGTCGATCCGGAACTTTGGTTATGGTTTCGGCATCTTATGCAATATCGATATTCACAAACAGATTTTGGGATCCACATTGATCTCATTTCTCTTTTTCAAAAAGGCGTGAGTCTGCAAGGTCTGCAGCCACGACTCAGTGTACAGTTTACCCTTGCAGAACTGTGGCGGGTCAGACTTTCATACGGGGCGTTCAATCAACGTGTCATTACAATCAGCAATGAGGATGATATCACCTCGCTGTTCGAGGCATGGATTGCTATTCCCGAATATCTTCAGCCTCAGGAAGCGCATCATTTCGTGGTTGGTGTTGAAGGGATTCTCTCTGATCGGTTCTCGCTGGGCGCGCAGTTGTACTACAAGCACTACCCTTCGCTCGTGCTTTATAATCGCGAGAAGTTCTTTCCCACTGACCCGGATTATCTTAACGGCACAGGGAAAGCGTCCGGGGTTGAGTTTCTTGCGCGGTTCGGCTCGTCGTTTGCCGATCTTTATCTCGCCTACTCTCTGGGGCGGACATCCGTAACTTCCTCAGGGTTGACTTATGCTCCCCGTTACGATCGTCGCCACACGATAAACGCTCTTGGCGTGTTCCATCCACTTGAGAATCTTGAAGTCTCTGTACGATGGGAATTCGGAACAGGCTTTCCTTACACACAAACGGTTGGCTATTATGACCGGTTGCTGCTCGGCGGGATCGGAGGAGCGGAACAGTTCACCGGTGAGTCAGGGCTTCCGTACTCAATTCTGGGAGAAAAGAACGCCGTACGTCTTCCAACATACTACCGCATTGACGCAAGCGTGACATACAGGTTTGCAGTATCGAATTTTCGCGGCTCGCTGGGCATCAGCGTTGCCAACATGACGAACCGGAAGAATATTCTTTTCTATCCCAACGGTCCGTACAAACAGAAGCTTGTTGTTTATGGAGTGTTCTCATCTCAAACTGACACTCAATATGTTCGTGTCTATAGCACATACCCTTTACCAGGTTCGCCAACTGCTGCCGGAGTTTCCGATGCAGTTGTAATCGTGACGCAAGGCCCGACCGTATACCGGTTTCGGGATACTACTCTTCAGGGAGTGAATGCGTCCGGGGCGCCGGTCCCGATTCCCGCCTTTGTTACCTACAGCCTGCGACCGGTACCCGCAACAGGTTATGATCTTTCGGTGGTTTCGCCGACTCAGGGAAGTGTTCGTTCTCATGCCGCAGGATTATACAAAGGAAGATTGTTCACAACAACTAATCCGCAAGGTGATATTTCTGTCCAGGTAGTATTGGGGGCGAATGTTCGCGCATACATTGTTCGAATGTTTGTTACGTATACAGTCCGCGTGGAATCAGTGTGGGTAAACAAACGGACGGAGGTGCCGACGCTCGTGACATCGGCGGGAGAATTTATTTATCCGAAACCTATCGGAGGACAACTTAGATCGGTAAGCTTTTCGGGCGGGGCGTACCTCGCGCTAACAACATTTCTACGATCTCAATATCCAACCGGTGTCCGGCTAAACAAAACGGTTTTCATACTCACGGAACTTGATGACGCGCTATACGCATATTACAGTACCGCAAATGGTTTCCCCGATTCAGGGACGCTCAGGTTGGACGAGCCGGATTATACGAACATCGAAGGCGGGCTCGGTATTTTCGGAATGACTTCGGAGAGTGTGTTTGAAGCGGACACGACTGGAAATCCTTTTGCTAATCCGTAAATGGGTTACGGTTCGTTTCGGAGTACCCAACTGTAGTAGCTTTCCCCTCGCCAGTTGTAAACCCTGATACTGAGCAAATCTCCATACGCTTTCCCAAATCTCTTGACGAGTCCACGTATCGTCTGAGTGTCTCCGTCAAACGTGTGTGCCATCGGCTTGACGTGGTAATACCCAAGGTTTGGATTTGGGAGAATAAGACCGTTTGAGTCTGCCGCAAAGTAGCCGTAATATCCGGCGGCAAATCATGCCGGCTTACGTTAACCGCTTTGCCGCCTCAGTTCTGTACTCCCAATTTTTTCTTCGCTTCAGGCGACATTAGTGCGGGGGACCACGCAGGCTGCCAAACGATTCGAACGTCAGCATCTTTTACACCGGGGACTTTCAGAACATTGTCGCGAACGTTTTGCGAAATCATTCCGCTCATGCCGCAGCCGGGGGACGTTAATGTCATTTTTATTCCCACCCAGTCATCAATTATTTTTACATCGTAGATGAGACCGAGGTCTACAAGATTCACCGGTATTTCAGGATCGTAGCAATTGCGCAACGCATCGTAAATAGATGTTTCAGTGATTGTGGCTGTTTTTTGGTCTTCCATAATTTCCTCATTTGGTTTTCACCTTACCAAGATATTCCATTCGTCAGGCAGTTGCAAGCTTAGTGGTTCAACGTTTCGCTGTCTTTTTTTGCATCGGCGCGGAGGTACTTGAAAATATCAGACTTCTCCTTATCGGAAATGCGCGCCCGTTCCTGCATTTCATCGAGGTTTTCCTGCCAGACATGTGCAGAGTACTCAGACGGAAGCTTCAGGGTGTGGCAACCACCGCATTTATTGACGTACGATGCCCTTCCGTTATTCAGTTCTTCGAGAGTAGCATTTTCAGTAACCTGCGACGAAGTTGGCATATACAGTGCCGAAGCACATCCCCCGATAATCACTGCCAGGAAAAAGATATAAGCGAAAAATTTATAGCTCATAAGAGAAGATTACTCTGGTTTCTAATTGTTCGTGCGCCTTCAGCTCACGATGTTTGCTTTTATTACCCGGCTCCGTGTGAAAGGCATACAGTTGCGGAAGAATTGTTCCCGTAATCCAGAAACCCTGCGTGGAGTAGGCAACTACAGGTCCGCCGAACAGGGCAGAAAATGCCCAACCTCCCGTTTTTGTGTACTCATTATGATTCCGGAGTTCGAATCCGAGCTTCCAATTCTCATTCACCGCGTAGCTGAGTCCGTAATCAAACTCCCATTTCAATTCAAACTCTGTTGCCGTATTGCCGTTCTGCACAATAGTTTTCCACTCCGGTTCAATGACGGCATTGAATGCGTGCAGAACATTCCCCGTTTGTTTGTCGAGTATGAGTTTTCCTTCAAGTTCAAATTCATTGGTTGCCAATCCAATTTCCGCATAGAGTGCGGAGCCAAACGCGTCTGCCACCGGATCGCTAATCTGGTATTTCCATTCACTCGCAAACCCGACCTCAAGTTCACTCGCAAGGAATGCTGCGGCACCCTTGCCTTCCAGGCCTGTTGTACTTGTCAGAGTGAGATAAAAGGCTGTTTGCAGATTTCCCCCCAACCCCACTTCATACTCAATGCGGTGACGGAATCGTCGATAGAAATCTTCTCTCTGCCAGTGAAACGTGTTCCAAATTTCAATTTCGCGCTGACCTTTGGCAAGCACGCTGCTCTGATATGTATAAGTAAATAGACGTTCATTTGAAAAGACCACTGTTGAGAAAATCACCACGAGAAAGAGTAGTATCGGACTGCGGCGAATCATTGTAGCTCCTTTTTAGACGTGATTGTATCAGTGAATATTGTATCCCGCTGCTTGCTTGACAACGGAAGTTGTGGATGGTATATTGAAAAAGAACAGGGTTTCAATGGGTTGGAAATCCTCTTCGATCAGAAGCGTGCTCATTCCTCGCCAAAGGTTTAATGAGTACGCTTTTTTATTTTGTTACCGGCGTTTCAGCCGATGCGGTCTTAATTCTTTCCAGAACATCCGGTGAACATCCGCAATCTCCCCCACACGCTTTCAGTTTTGCCCGTTGTCGTTTTTTTACTTCGTGGCGGATCAGGAGGAAGGCAGAGACTGCGACAATAATGAGCGATACCGGTTGCTGCCAATCCATTTTAAACTCCCCACCCGAACATCAGTCCGGTTCTGTATACGATAAACGTAACGCCGTACGCCAATGCAGTCATGTATCCGATTTGAAAGAGCGGCCATTTCCAGCCGTTCGTCTCACGCCGCATAACCGCGACTGTGGACATGCATTGCATTGCCAGGACGTAGTACACCATGACGCAAATCGCTGTGAGGGCACTCCAGACCGGAAGTCCCGTTTCCGGGTTGACGTCGTTGCGCATTTGTTGGCGCAGCGAGGCTGTGTCGTTGTCGGCGTTTTGAATGTTATACATTGTTCCCATGGTACTCACAAAAACTTCCCGTTGCAGCAGGGAGGCAATCATTCCAATTCCGATTTTCCAGTCGAATCCCAATGGCCTGATCACAGGTTCAATCAGTTGTCCGGCTTTCCCCACGAAACTGTGCTTCAATTGTTCGGAAGGCCCTACACCATCAACCCTCGGGTACGTAGCAAGAAACCAAAGAACGATGGAGACACCAAGAATTATTGTTCCCGCTTTTTGCAGAAACAGTTTTGACCGATCCCATGTTTGCCGGAGAACTGATTGGAACGAAGGCAGCTTGTATGGAGGGAGCTCCATGATAAAAAGGGGTGGTGCACCTTTGAGCAATGTTTTCTTGAAGAGCCACGCCATTGCTAAAGCCATAAACAATCCCAGCATATACATGGAAAGAAGCGTAATACCTGCCAGCGATAAGAATCCCCATAGATATGTTTGGGGGATGAAAGCGGCGATCAACAATGTATAAATCGGCAACCGGGCGCTGCAGCTGACAAGTGGGGCGACGAGCATTGTCACGAGTCTATCCTTCGGGCTCTCTATAGTTCTTGTCGCCATAATGCCGGGGATTGCGCACGCAAACGAGCTCACCATCGGGATGAAAGATTTTCCGTGTAAACCAACTTTGGTCATGAGCCTGTCCATGATGAATGCTGCCCGTGCCATGTAGCCGGTGTCCTCGAGCAGGCCAAGAAAGAGGAACAGGAAAAGGATCTGCGGAAGAAATGTAACAACTGCGGAAACTCCCGCGAGTCCTCCGTTCACAATCAGGTCACGCAAATCACCGGCGGGCATTACGCCTTCAATGTAATTTCCAAGGGCGCCAAACGCGTCACCGATCATTTCCATGGGAATATTCGCCCACGTGAAGATGCTTTGGAACATGATCATCATTATGCCGAGGAAGATGACGAAGCCCCATATCTTATGGGTTACAACACGGTCGATCTTATCGCTCAGCAACATTTCCGGGCGGTAGGATTGCGTCACTGCGCGGTTGCAGACACTCTTGATCCATTCGTAACGCGATTCGACGACAACGGATTGGCGTTCGATCCCCATGAAGTCTAACTTTTGATGATCCTTCCGTACGTGGGCGATCAGTTCCGGCGCAAACCGGTCTCGATGTTCTTCGAGGCTCTCCGGTGAGGTAAGCAGGTTCAATGCTTCATGGAACGCGATTGGATTGCTGAGTTTGTGGTGATGTACCAGCAGCCCGACAAGTTCTTCGGTTTCTTCTTCAACGATGGAGGGCATTCGCCACAGCCGATGCATCCTGCTGGCATTGTTGGTGGCGGCAATAGCTTTTTTTAATTCCTGTATGCCATACCCTTTGCTTCCGATTGTCGGGACAACAGGAACGCCCAACTCGGCCGAGAGTGCTTTGGCATCAACTTCCACACCCATGTCTTCAGCCACGTCAATCATGTTCAGCGCGACGATGACAGGAATTTGCCGGTCTATTACCTGACTGACCAAGTACAGGTTACGCTCGATATTACTGGCATCGACAACGCAGACAATCAATTCGGGTACTTCCGTATCATGAACCCTGCCCAGTAATACATCTGTTGCGATTTTTTCGTCAGGCGAATTGGCGCTCAGGCTGTATGTGCCGGGTAAATCCAGAAGCGTAATTTCGGAACCGTCGTCGAAGGTAATGCGGCCTTCTTTTTTCTCGACAGTCACTCCCGGATAGTTTCCGACCTTCTGGCGCAGACCGGTGAGAGCATTGAAGAGAGTAGTCTTGCCGCAGTTTGGGTTGCCGATGAGAGCAATGTTGCGAACTATTTTATGTGTTGCTGTCTCGAAGCTCATTTTCTATTTTATAAATAATCACCGACTCAGCCTCGACCCGGCGCATTGAAAGTCGGTAGCCTTTCACTTTTACTTCGATTGGATCTCCCATCGGAGCCGACCGAATCATTTCAACAACAGTTCCCTTGATCATGCCCATCTCGAGAAGGCGTCGACGTACATTTGTAGCCGAGGCTGTTATGCGTTGGATTGTACCCCGTTCGCCGAGCGAAAGGGAATTCAGAGTTACTTCCTTCATGCCGGAGAAGTTCTCATTCAGTGCAGGACGAAACATAAATACTGCTCGCAACTAATTGGTTCAACCCGATGCGGGTGTTGCATACTTCACAAATTATGCTGCCGCTGGCTTTATTTATACATCGGACTACAGCGTTCTCACAAAACCCTAACTCCCGTAAACGCGAACAAACCTCAGGTTGAGATTTGAGCTGTCTGATTTGGACGCGTTTTCCTATTGGTACTTCTGTTAGCGGTAAGGAAATTTGCATGATGCGCTGCCCTATTGTTTGGTGCACTTTGAGCACGTCCCAAAAATCTGGATCGTTGTGCTTTGAATTTTGAAGCTCTTGTTTGCCGCAACCTCTTCCTGAATTCGTTCCAGGCGGTCATTTGTAAACTCAAGAATATCACCGCAACTCAAACATATCATGTGGTGATGATGAGGACGGCCAAAGGCCTTTTCGTAGCGGGAGGTGTTCTCAGCAAATCTATATTTGGAAACCAAACCACATTCCTGCAACAACTCCAATGTGTTGTAGACTGTTGCCTTGGAGACCTTCACACCTGTCGAGATCATTCTGTAATACAATCCGTCGGCATCGAAGTGCCCTTGGCTTTGGAGAACTGCATCAAGGA
>JBBRUI010000179.1:0-9125 GCA_038247945.1 Bacteroidota bacterium
CATTTGTCTCCAGCAGCGCTTGAAGAATTCTACAAGAAGTTTGAAAGCGAAGAGCCGAAATTCAAAGGAGAAATTCTTGTCGCAGGCCAGACAATTCTTTCGAAGATGTTTGAGGGAAGAAGTTTGAGGATCGAGAAAGTCACGAAGGAGTTCTCAAGCTTCGAGCGGGGGAAGGAACTTCCTGTACAGATGAAGAAGGATGGTCCCGGAATAATGTATGCAGGTCTGAGGATGGCATACTTCCCGAAAGAGGAAGCGAAGGTCCGTGACGAAGGAATTGCTGTTCTCAAAACAATGGAACTGTTTAACAACGAAGACCGGAAAAGGGACGAGACTGACCGTTGGAGCTTTGCGCCCGGCGCAATTGTAAAAGTAACGTTGCGGGTTGTTACTCCCCAACAACGCAATTTTGTTGTGGTGGATGATCCGTTGCCGGCGGGACTCGAAGCCATCAACACATCGTTACAGACTGAAAGCTCTGAGACAGCCCGCATGTTAGCGAACGACCAGTCGCAGCAAAATGAATTCCGCTGGTGGGGGTCGTTCAATTATCATGAGCTGCGGGACGACAGAGTGCTGCTGTTTGCCGATGAGCTTGCGGCGGGCGTTCACACGTATACATATCTCGCGCGGGCGACCACGTTCGGCAAATTCGAAATGCCGGCGACGTACACCGAGACGATGTATGAGCCGGAAGTGTTTGGGCAGACAAGTAGCGTGCAGGTGGAAGTGAAATAAACTCTGGGGGGTCTGGTCTGAAACTCCATAACGCAAAGCTTACCACGGAGTACCCAGAGGTTTCAGAGAACCCAGAGGAAATTTCTTGAGATATTGGGTTTGAGGTCTCTTCCATTCGTGGTCTCTTCTTTCTCAGTGTTCTCTGTGGTAGGCTTTTCAGCCAGAGTTAAATTCCAGAAAAGTCCTGGGGCTTTAGCCCTGACTCTGTTGGGTTAAAACCCGCGAGCGATTTCTCTTTAATTTTAATCCACGAGCTGAAGAGCTTGTGTGAGAATTCAACGTGTCATTCAGAAACAAGTTCGGAATGACAATTTTCACACAGGCTCTGAAGCTCGTGGCTATATCTGTATCAAAGAGATGAGATATAGATTAAAAATGAACCGGAAAAAAAGAATATGGATATCTATTACATCAGCAAGTGTCATTGCTGTTATCGTCTCGTTATTTATTCCGCTTGATCCCCAGGCATTCACTCCATATCGCGTAACGTCACTTCGGTTTTTCGACAAGCAAGGTATTCTTCTTCGTGAAGTTCTGTCTGAAGAAGATGGCAAGGGCCGCTGGTGTTCGCTGAAAGAAATCTCGCCAAACGTCATCAACGCCGTAATCGCAAGCGAAGACTCACGTTTCTTCAATCACCCGGGCGTCGACCCGATTGCATTGGGCCGTGCAGTGGTGCAGAATATCCGCGCAGGAAGAATTATAAGCGGCGGCTCGACGCTGACGATGCAACTCATTCGCAACATCTACCGCTCTCGGCGAACACTGCCACAAAAGATTTGGGAAGGCTGGTATGCGTTGCGGCTTGAAAGAATGATGTCCAAGGAAGAAATCCTGCTGCAGTATTTGAATCGCATTCCGTTCGGCAATCAAACGTACGGTGTCGATGCTGCAGCAAGACTGTACTTCGCGAAGCCTGCGCGTGAGCTTTCGGTTGCCGAGTCTGCGTTTCTTGCCGCGATACCAAACTCCCCGACATTAAATGATCCATACCGCAGAATTACTCGCGTGAGACAGAGACAGATCTATGTTCTTTCTCAGATGGAAAAGAATGGATTCATTTCTCCCGGCGAACGTGAACGCGCAGAACAGGAACCGCTCGTGCTTGTTCCGCGCAATGCTCAATTCAAAGCGCCGCATTTCAGTGCAATGATCCTGGCCAATCTGACGACAGAGGAAAGACGGAACACGACGGAGATTCATACAACGCTGGATTGGAATATCCAGAAAAGCATTGAGCTTCTTTTGTACGGACATCTTGCAAGACTGAAAAAACAAAACATAAGCAATGGCGCTGTTGTCATTATCGATAATCAAACGCATGAACTTGTCTCGCTTGTTGGCTCAAAGGATTTTTTTGATTCAGCTTCAAGCGGACAAGTGAACGGGGCGCTGGCACTCCGGCAACCGGGATCAACGCTCAAGCCTTTCACGTATGGCATTGCGCTTGAGAACGGAATGACGGCTGCCGAGCTGCTTGCCGATATTCCACGGAATGTCGGCGATGCTTCGACAGATTTTCTTCCCGAGAACTACGACAAGAAATATCACGGTCCGGTTCGCATGCGGACCGCGCTTGCATGTTCGTACAATGTACCGGCGGTGAGAACTCTCGAGCGCTTCGGCGAGGAACTTCTGCTGCAAAAACTTCATGCAGCAGGCTTTGCTTCGCTCCTGCAGCCGTCTTCGTTTTACGGTGTCGGCCTGACATTAGGCAACGGTGAAGTGACGTTGCTAGAATTGGCGAACGCGTATAGTGTGCTCGCGAATGAGGGGGAGTACAATCCGGTGAAAGTTGTGGACAGCGCAAAAAATATCACCCCGGTAGCGGTACGGGATTCTCCTAAGGTCGATGACTCGACTCGTCGAGAGTCCTTACGGACAAGTTTCCACTCGGTGGATTTTCAATCCCAAATCCCAAATCCCAAATCTCAAATCAATCGCGTGTTTTCAAAACAAGTAACATACATTCTCACCGACATTCTCTCCGATCCCCAGGCGCGTGCACCTGCATTTGGAACGTACAGCTCGCTCAATCTCCCCTTCCCGTGTGCCGCGAAAACCGGAACATCGAAGGATTACAAAGACAATTGGACGATCGGTTACACGCCGCGGTACACAGTGGCCGTTTGGGTTGGAAATTTCAACGCGAAACCAATGAAGCTGGTCTCGGGCATCACCGGCGCAGCGCCTCTGTTTCGTGATATCATGCTGTTGTTGCACCAATCTCCGCCAATGGCGGATGCGCACATTTCTCCCTCACTCCAATTCTCCAAACCGGAGGGCCTCACAACAGAGAGCATCTGTCCCAGATCGGGGATGTTGGCAGGAAAAGATTGTCCGGGTAAGATGCAGGAACTATTTATTGAAGGAACGAAGCCGCTGCAGTCGTGTACAATCCATCGTTCATACAAGATTGATACGCGCAACGGACTGCTCGCCACTCGAAACACCCCTCGTGAGTTCATACAAGTGAAAGTATTTGAGACATTTCCGTTGATGTTCGAAAGCTGGGCGATGAAAGAGGGAATTCCGAAACCACCAGCGGGCATGAGCATCGAATCGGCGAAACCCGTCGCTCCACTCGCTATCAGTTTCCCTTCTTCCGGTGACGTATTCAAACTCGATCCGATTCTTCGCGCTGAATACCAAACAGTAACAATCGAATCGCAGGTTGTTCCGGGAGTGGAGAATGTTTCTCTGTGGCTCAACGGCAATGAGGTTGCGACTCTTCGACCGCCATATCGTTTTCGCTTGCCGCTTGCATCGCTCAGGAAGGGAAGTTCAACGTTGATGTTGAAAGGGAAGAGGAACGCGCAAAGTATTCAATCGTACCCGATAGTTGTAGCAGTGCAATGAAGAATTCTTCCTTCCTTGCATTTCTTTCATCATCCGCTTATTTTGATTCAGAGTTTGGGAGAAATCAAACATGCTTACTGAAACAATCGACAAGAAAACAATTCTCGATTACGAGAAGCTTCCGGAAGGCGCTCCATTCCAGCTCATCAATGGAGAACTTATCATGAATCCTGCCCCGCATTTCTTTCATCAAAAGATTGTAATGCGACTTGCGACCAAGCTCTTTTCCTTTGTTGATTCTAAGGAGCTTGGTGAGGTTGTTGCCTCACCCGTCGATGTGTATTTGTCAGACACAGAAATCTATCAGCCTGACATAGTTTTTATTTCAAAGGAAAGGCTGAGTATAATTGTGGATGGCCGCATCAAAGGTGCGCCCGACATTGTAGTGGAAGTTCTCTCTCCATCGACCGGATTTTATGACCTCAGTCATAAGCGGAGTATATATGAAAGCAGTGGGATAAAAGAGTATTGGATTGTTTACCCGCAGGAAGAAATTATTGAAGTGTTGGAAAATGTAAGCGGAGAATTCCGACAAATTGCCCGTGTTAAGCGTGAGGGAAATGTTGCATCGAAGGTGCTACAAGGTTTTTCCGTGAGTCTTGCCGACATCTTTTGATGGATGCCCGGGTGCATATGATCGCCGAAGGATTGGTTCAGGGTGTTGGCCTTCGTTGGTTCATCCATCGCCGGGCAGAGGCGCTGGGAATTCATGGATGGGTACGGAATCTCCCCACCGGCGCTGTTGAAATCGAAGCCGAAGCGGATCGTTCATTGCTCGAAGCATTCATCAAAGAAATAAAAGTGGGACCGCGTTCCGCTCACGTTTCAAATCTGCGGATTGATTGGAAGGAGAGCAGTAGCGCGGAGTTCGATGGCTTTGAAATCCGTTGACTATTCAAGATCAATCTCGCCGCAAGTTTTCTATCCATTTGAGAAAAAGAAATTGAAAAATTCACCGACATCGGGAATTGAAATCTACCCCAGAACAGGATTTGGTTTTGATGTCCACCGCTTCGCAGATGGGCGCACGCTTGTCTTAGGTGGAGTTGAAATTCCGTACGAGAAGGGATTGGACGGCCACTCGGATGCCGACATAGTATTGCATGCCGCTATGGACGCACTTCTTGGCGCCGGCGCTTTTGGTGACATCGGGAAACATTTTCCGAATACAGATCCGCGTTACAAAGATATCTCCAGTCTGCTGCTCCTGGCGCATGTGAGCGAACTTCTCGCGAAAGAACGTTACAGCATCGTGAACATCGACATCACCATCGTCATGGACGAGCCTAAAGTCCTTCCGCACATCGAACAAATGCGAACCAACATCGCGGCATCGCTCAACATTACCATGGACCAGATTTCCATAAAGGCCACGACCAACGAAGGCCTGGGATTCATCGGTCATGGTGAAGGAGCCGCCGCCCACGCCATTGCTTCCATCATACGACACTAGCACTGTGGAACAATTCATCCTCACCATTCAATCTTTGGATCCGCTCTGGGTTTATGTAGTAGTGTTCGCGATCGCATATATCGAAAACGTTTTTCCTCCATCGCCGAGCGACACGGTCATCGTAGTCGCAGGTTCCCTTGTAGGCCTCGGGCGCGTTGGTTTCGTCGAGACCCTGCTCATTGCAACACTTGGAAGTACTCTTGGTTTCGTGACAACGTACAAGGTGGGCCATTGGTTTGGTGCCCGGATTCTTGAGCAGGGCAAGATCAAGTTCATCCCGCTCGAAGCGGTAAAGAAGGTTGAAGACTGGTTCCAAAAATATGGATACTGGATTATCGTCGCCAACAGATTTCTCTCCGGTACACGCGCAGTCGTCTCGTTCTTTGCGGGAATGTCCGAGTTGAACCTGATGAAAACTACTGTTCTTTGTTTCGTGAGCGCCCTTGTGTGGAATGCCATTCTCATAACGGGCGGATTTTATGTGGGAAGAAACCTGGAGGAGCTCGTCAGCACATACAGCATCATCATAACCGGAATTCTTGTTGCGGGAGTATTGATCTGGCTGGGCCGAATGTATTTTAAGAACCGTAAGACGAAGATGGGAGAGAAGAACACGCAATGATTGATTGGTTGTACTCTCTGGATCTCGCGCTATTCCATTTTGTAAACGGGACTCTTGCCAATCCGTTGGGCGACGGTTTCTGGCCATATCTTACGGACTATGACAAGCAGTGGCCTGTCAGAATTCTTCTCATCGCCATATGGTTGGCGCTCTTAATACGGGGAGGAAAACGCGGGCGTACAGCGGCGCTCCTGTTTATTCCGCTGCTGATCATCAGCGATCAGCTAAGCAGTTCAGTGATCAAGGCATTCTTTGCGAGAGTCCGGCCCTGCCACGCGATCCCGGCAGCCGAACTGCATTTGCTTGTTGGCTGCGGAGGATTTTCTTTTCCCTCCTCACACGCCGTGAATAATTTCGGCATTGCAACAATGTTCTCGTACTTTTATCCGAGGGCGAGTGTGGCTCTCTTTGGATATGCTTCGTTGGTTGCGATCTCCCGCGTCTTCGTGGGAGTGCATTATCCTTCCGATGTTCTCGGCGGGGCGCTCATTGGCGTAGGTGTCGCATCGTTCGTCTTATGGATATGGAGTAATATCACGGGACGATTCTTTCCGAAGCTGGTGGTGGAAAGGAATTCTTTTTGAAACTTCTGAGCGAAGAGTTCCGGCACAAATTATCGTTATGCATTCTTTCCGGCGTCATGCTGGGATTTTCATTTCCTCCGAGCCAATTTGGTATTCTCGCCTGCGTCGGATTGATACCGTTGCTTCTTGTGTTGGAGAGCGTCGAGAAGACACGCTCCGCGCTCGGCTACGTGTATGTTGCAATGCTCGTATTCCATCTCATCACGCTGAACTGGACCGGCGGTTACGCACACATGAACGACCCGTACATGATGATTGCCGGTGCGCTGACAATGACAGTTCATCCCGTTTTCTATTTCCTCCCGTTCGGAATATTTCTCTTTGTAAAAAATCATTCCGGATATGAACGCGCAATTGTAGCCCTGCCGTTTATCTGGGTAGCGTACGAATATTCACACACATTGAGTGAGTGGTCATTCCCCTGGATTACGTTGGGCAACAGTCAATCGTATGCACTGGCTCGCCTGCAGTTTATTGAGTATACGGGTGTCATCGGACTTTCATTTTGGATTTTGATTCTGAATGTTCTCGGATATTATCTCTGCAAGTCTGTTCTGCGTGATGGAGTTACTTTTCGTTCGCGACCAAATGTTATGCTTACCGGAATTCTACTCTTGATCTACGTAATGCCAACTGTATGGGGACGGATCATTCTTTCATCGGCAGAAACCGAACATCGAAACCCTGCATCAACCGTAAATGTGGGGATGATACAAGCAAACGTTGATCCGTGGGAGAAGTGGAAGAAGACAGGATCTGAAACAATTGATCAGTACATACACATGACGGTTGATCTTGTCCGAAAATATCCCGACCGACGGCCGGACGTTGTGTTGTGGCCTGAAACTGCCATCCCTTACGCGATCCTGCTTCCCCGAAATCGTCCGATGTTGAACACGATCCGTGCACGCTTAGATACCATAGGCGTTTCCGTTCTCACAGGATTACGTCAAATAGTTTTTTATGAAGATACGCTCACCGCTCCCCCGAGCGCAAAACGGATTCAGGAAAGTGGCGAACGCTGGGACGATTACAATGCCACAGCATTCATCCAACCCGGCATCGACAACATTCCGTGGTATGGCAAAATGAAAATGGTGCCTTTTGCCGAACGGATCCCCTATGCGGATGCTTTTTATACTTTCGATTTCCTCCGATGGGGAGTTGGTGTTGGGGGTTGGCAGCTTGGCGGGGACACTGTTATATTTCAGGAGAAGAAAACCGGTGCCCGCTTCTGCTCTCTGATTTGTTACGAGTCGGTGTACCCTGAATTCGTCGCGTCGTTTGTAAATAAAGGCGCCGAGTTTATCGCCATTGTTACAATTGATAGCTGGTGGGATCATATGTCGGGTGCGTACCAGCATCATCAGTATGCAATCTTCAGAGCGATTGAAAACCGGCGTTGGATTGCCCGCTGCGCGGTCGGTGGTTTTTCATCCTACATTGACCCGTACGGGAACGTGTACGATAAGACGGAATTATTTACGCAAGCCACTCTCAACAGGACTATTGAACGGCGGACAGCTTTAACCTTCTACACACAGCATGGTGAATGGCTTTCAAAGATATGCGTTATGGTGACAGCGATGTTTCTCATTGCTGCCATCGCAAACAAAATTCAGAACCGGAAGGGAATTGCATGACCACATTTATCGATCTGCGAAGCGATACAGTCACGAAGCCTTCCGCCGCAATGCGCGAGGCAATGGCGAACGCAGAAGTGGGCGACGATGTATTCGGAGAAGACCCGACCGTAAATCTGTTGCAACAGAAAGTTGCCGCGATACTTGGCAAGGAAGCAGCGCTGTACGTTCCGAGTGGCACTATGGCAAACCAAATCAGCATTAAAGTCCACACGCAGCCCGGCGATGAAGTGATTATGGAGAAGGGCTGCCATCCGTTTAACTATGAAACAGGAGCGCTCGCATTTCTTTCCGGCGTTCAGGCGCACACGATAGAAGGGAAGCATGGGGTATTTACAGTCGATCAAATTAAAATGGCGATCCGTCCGAAACTGTATTACATGTCTCGCTCGGCACTCGTCACAGTTGAGAACACACACAACAGGGCGGGAGGAACAATCTTTCCGATTGAAAGAATTCGCGAGATCAGGGACTTGACGAGATCGGAGGGAATGGGCTTTCATCTTGATGGCGCACGATTGTGGAATGCCTGCGTTGAAACCGGAATTCCGCCGAAAGATTACGCGGGGCATTTCGATTCCGTCTCAGTTTGTCTCTCGAAGGGATTGGGCGCTCCGGTCGGTTCGGTCATTGCAGGCTCACAGGAGTTTATTAACAAGGCAAGAAAATTCAGAAAGATTTTTGGGGGAGGGATGAGGCAGGCGGGCATTCTTGCCGCTGCCGGAATTTACGCTCTCGACAATAACCGCGAGAGATTGAAAGAAGATCATGCGAAGATGAAATACCTGGCGGGAGAGCTTGCGAAAATTCTCTCGCTCACCATTGACATGGAAGCCGTGCAAACAAATATTGTACTCATTGGCATTGAGAAGACAGGGAAGCAGCCCGCGGAAGTTCTTACATTGTTGAAATCAAAAGGCGTGCTGCTGACGTTGGGAAATTGGATGAGTGTTCGCGCAGTAACACACCTTGACGTGTCGATGGAGGATGTTCAAAAAGCTGTCGCCGTCTTTCAGGAATTGTTTGACTAACGATGATGGCCAGATCCAAGTTCAAACATAAAACCCAGGTCGTCGTCCGGAACAACGAGATCGATTGGCAGGGCATCGTGCACAACGCGGCCCACCTACATTACTTTGAAGTGGGACGAATGGGATATTTCGATATGATTGGGTTTCCGATTGTCGTCGATCCACGGGAGTTGGAATGGAAAGTGGTGATTGCCC
>JBBRUI010000180.1:0-9081 GCA_038247945.1 Bacteroidota bacterium
CAGGGCAAGGGTGGAAAAGATCGGGAAGTCCAGCTTAGCGGGCAGTTGCTTTTGATATTGCGCAACTATTACCGGTCGTGTCTCGTCAAGCCGACAACCTGGCTTTTCCCGAGTTCCCGGTACGACGGTCATATTGACCCAAGCGGAATTAAAAGACCATATGCCTCCATAGAGACGATCATCCTTTCAGGAAAGCGGCAGGGTTCATCGGGATAGGTACATTTTTCGCACAAGGTACAGGTTCCGGCACCCATCGGAAGGAGATCGGAAATATTTTTTTTTAGATCATCTACAAAGGTTAAAAAACGTGCGTTGTGAATTTTTCCGGTCGCTTCCATCGTTTCGTAGTCAAAATCGTCATCAAGATTCCCAACGGTCTGTACCAGAATTCCCCTTTTATATTTAGAAGCGCGACGAACAGATTCCTCCAGAGAACCGAAGGCAGGCGGGCAGGACCAGTTTTTCCCGTAGTTCCGGCATCGGTCAGCGGCGCACATATCACGAACATCGCTCATAAACTCCAGGGCTTCATAATTGAGTACTCCCGCAAAGGAAAAACCACTTTGTAAAGCTTGCTCGATAACAGATTGAAGATTGAACATAATACTTTATTTTACTACCTTCTTTAGAGCTGTCAAGCGGTAAGATTCATCTTGATTAAAGTAGTGTCCGTTTTTTTTATATACTGTCTATTTTTCGGACAATTCCCAGAATCAGTGTCCGAAAATCGTACATACTGGGACAAGCTTTGTATCACTATCTCTTTAAAAGGCTTATAAAACAACGGTTTCCCGATATTAAATCTGTTGGCATGAAAATTGCTATAATATCAGTAACTAAATCTTATGGAGGATACTGAAACATGAAGAAAATTCTGATTCTTCTCGCAGCTCTGGTTGTATTGAGTGGATTCGTCTGGGGTGCTGGTTCCAAAGACAGCAAGGCAAAAACGATGGTGATCGGTTACACAGTACAGAGTATGGAGAACGATTTTTTCGTTTCTATCGTACAGGGAATGAAAGCGGAAGCAAAAGCTAAAGGGATTACCTTAATTGTTTCCGATGCAGCAGCTGATGCCTCAAAGCATGTTGACCAGATCAATAATTTTATGGCACAGAAAGTCGATGCAATCATTATCAGTCCGGTTGACCAGATTGCCCCTGAAAGTGTCGTAGCAAGCGCAGTGGCAGCGGGCATTCCTGTAATTTCTTTAAACCAGGCAATCAAGGGTTCATCTGCATATCTTTTGCTCAAAGAGTATGAATACGGATTAATGGGTGGAACAATCGCCGGCAAATGGCTCAACCAAAAAGAAAAAGACGGGACCATCAATACAATCCTAAATAAAAAAGGTGAAATCGAAGTCGGAATTATCAGATATGATACCATAGCCTCTCTTGTTGATCGCGGCAATGGTCAAAAAGACGGTATAACTAAAACGTACACCGGTACTAAAAAAATCGTGTTTGTTTCCGAGCAGGATGCAGCAGATTCTGCCGGTGGACTCAAGGTTGCAGAAACAGCATTCACTGCTAATCCCGACATCAGCATTTATGTGTGCGTCAATGATTCGAGTGCCCTTGGAGTATTCGAGGCCGCCAGTGCTTTGAGCAAGAAAAACAAAGACACCATGTGTATCGTCGGGCTTGACGGCCTGCCCCAAGCACTCAAATATATCAGCCAGAATACCATGTACAAGGGTACGGTGGATATTCAACCTGTCCAGATGGGCGCGGATGCTCTGAACCTAGCTCTTGAAGTAATCAAGAACGGTAGTATTGCTCAACCAAAACTTCCTGTATTGAAGATGGTAACAATGGATAATATTTCTGAATACAGCAGCGTAATTAAATAAGAGTCATTCTGAAAAAATGAAAAAGCATACCCTTGAAAGTATTTTCAAGGTGTGTGCCTTTTTTAGATTGAAATATATTCCGGGTGGTAGACAATATGGATTGTGAAAATATTTTAGAGTTACGAGGCATTACAAAGATTTACCCGGGCGTTATCGCCCTCGATACCGTATCATTGAAATTTAAACCCGGATCGGTACACGCCATTGTCGGAGAAAACGGCGCGGGAAAGTCGACTTTCATTAAAATCATTACCGGAGCGATACACCCCGATCAGGGAGAACTTTTTTTTCAGGGCGAATATATACGCCACAATAGTCCCGAAAATGCCATTGAACTTGGAATATCTGCCATTTATCAGGAACTAAACCTCCTTCCTCACCTTTCTGTCGCGGAAAATATTTTTTATAATCGATATAAGACCCGGGGAGGACTAATTGACTTCAAGGATCTTGAAAAAAGATCGGCACAGATTATAGATAAACTTGGAGTGAATATTGATCCATGCACATTGGTGAAAAATCTTTCGATTGGATATCAGCAGCTGGTAGAAATCGCAAAATCCTTGTCGAAAAATGTCAAGGTATTAATAATGGATGAACCATCCGCAACACTCACTGATACCGAACTCAAGTATGTCTTCCGGATAGTTGAAAAACTGAAACAGGAAGGCGTCGCGATTATTTATATATCACATCGTCTTGAAGAAATTTTTGAAATATGCGATGAAGTTACGGTTTTTCGCGATGGACGACTCGTAGATACGTGCCTCGTCAAGGACACCGATAAGGAATCACTGATAAAACGCATGGTGAACAGACCGGTAAGCAGTATTTTTCCCAAAGTTAAATTCAAAAGAGGAGAAAAAGTACTGGAAGTTAAAAATGTATGCACCAAATTACTGGATACTATATCCTTCAACGCATATCGAGGAGAACGGCTCGGGTTTGCCGGTTTGATCGGAGCAGGTCGCACGGAAGTTGTACGAGCTCTCTTCGGCGCTGATCCCATTGAATCTGGCGAAATATTCCTGAAAGGCAAAAAAGTGACAATCAAGAACCCCTCAGATGCGATAAAACTGGGCATTGCACTTATTCCGGAAGACCGCAAACTTCAGGGGGCTTTGCTGCATCTATCGGTGGGCAAAAATATATCCATTGTTAATCTAAAGAACTTGGCAGGTTTTTTTGGTATTATTCGGCAAAAAGAAGAAGCTGAATCAATCGGGGAATACATTAAGGAATTGCGTATTAAGACGCCATCAACTCGTCAACTTGTAAAAAACCTGAGCGGCGGAAATCAGCAAAAAGTAGTCTTGGCTAAATGGCTTCTTGTTGACAGTGATATTATCATCTTTGACGAACCTACCAGAGGAATCGATGTCGGTGCGAAACAGGAAATATATGCACTGATCAATGCGCTTGCCGAAGCGGGGAAAGTGATTATCCTGATATCATCCGAAATGCCGGAACTAATCGGAATGAGCGATAGGATACTGGTCATGGCTGAAGGCCGAATTACAGGGGAACTGGAGACAGCGGAAGCAACCCAGGAAAAAATCATGCATTTGTCATCAATATGAAAGAGAGGAAAAATATGAGCGCTCCCAACCGGATAGAACTCCAAAAAAACAGAAACGCTAAAATTGACTGGTCCAGCGCAGGAATATTGATAATTCTTGCGGCAATGATCATTCTCTTCGGTATTATGAATCCGAAGTTCTTCACTCCAAAGAACTTGGGAAATATTCTTCGCCAAATTTCGATCGTCGGTATTTGCGCTGTCGGAATGACGGCGGTCATACTCACTGGAGGTATTGATCTTTCAGTCGGTTCTGTTATCGGTATAACCGCTGTTTCCGGAGCTATGATGCTCAGCTCTGGCATGCCTATCCCGATTGCCATTGTCCTGGTTATTCTAATCGGAGCAACCGCAGGTGGATTCAATGCATTCTGCGTGAACATTTTCGGCATTCCCCCATTGATAACCACCCTTGGTTCGATGACCGCTCTTCGGGGTTTAATTTACGTTATTACCGGCGGTAAATCCGTGTATGGCATTCCTGCCAGTTTCAAGTTTATCGGCCAGGGCGATATTTTCATTATCCCCGTTTCGGCTATTATCATGGTGATTGTATTTATCCTTGGGTATGTCATCCTCAATAATACGGTCTTCGGCCGCCGCATTTACGGCATCGGGGGGAATTTCGAAGCAGCCAGGTTATCGGGAATCAAGGTAAAACTTGAATTAGCCAAAGTCTATATTTACGCAGGCATGCTTTCCGCGATTGCCGGCTTGGTGTTGATGTCAAAAGTCAATAGCGGGCAACCAAGTGCCGGCGACGGGTATGAAATGGATATCATTACCGCAGTCGTTTTGGGAGGCGTAAGTGTTTCGGGGGGCGAGGGAAAACTGATTAAGGTTATCATCGGCGTCGTTTTTATGGGCGTACTTGCAAACGGAATGATGATGCTCAATATCGGAGAATTTCAACAGCGCCTAGTTAAGGGGCTAGTTCTGATCTTTGCCGTTGCCCTTGATATTGTATCGAAAAACTACAGTGACACCCGTGGAAAAAAAATAAGGCACACTGGAAAACCTGTCGCTGACTCCGGATGCAAGGAATAAGAATATGAACCAAACTATTTTTCATGATCCTATACTCGAGACAAAACCCGACTTTGTCGAATGCATGAAAAGAGTATACGCGTGGTATGACGGACAATTACTTGACCGCGTACCAGTCCGTTTTGCCGGACATAACGAAGAATTTAATGTGACTCACGATGCCTCTAGATGGCCGACACTGAAAGACCGATGGTTTGATTCAGAATACCGTATCGATAGTTTTCTTTCAGGACTAAAGGGAAAGAAGTTTCTGGGTGAAACCTTTCCGGTTTTTTGGCCAAACCTGGGACCGAATGTATTTGCGGGAATACTCGGATGCGAAATTGAATTTGGCGATGTTACGACCTGGGCTCACCCAATGATCACCGATTCAAGCAGTCTGATAAAAATTGCCTTCGATAAAAAAAATGAATACTATTTGAAACTAATTGAGCTGACTAGATTGGCTCTTGACCGAAGAGGGAGTCAATTCCTTGTCGGATACACCGATATGCATCCCGGCCTCGACTGTGCAGACGCAATGTTCGGCACATCCGAACTCTGCATGGGTATTTACGATGATCCCGATTTAATTAAGACGCTCGCGCAAATAACATACGAGCCCTTTATTGAAATGATGGACACCTTTGACAAAATGCTCAAGGAGCACAATCAACTATCGGTAACCTGGCTGAACATTCCGTCCTACGAAACAATGCATATACCAAGTTGTGATCTGGGCTCGATGATTTCAAACGAATCTTTTAACGAGTTTGCGTTACCAAGCATCATCAAAGAAATCGCTCAATTTAGGCATAATCTCTTCCATGTTGATGGACCTGCAGTAGCACGCCATATCGACAGTCTCCTCGAGCTTGATGAGATACAGGGGTTTCAATGGGTCCAGGGAGTAGGTACTGATCGTCCTATAATGCAATGGATTGATTTTATAAAGAAAATCCAATCACGAAAAAAAGGTGTCGTGGTCGACCTTCAAACCGACGAGCTTGATAGCTTCATGTCCGCGATTAAACCCGAAGGTATTTATCTTTGTATAAACGAAACAAACAGTCTTATCCAAAAGGAAATTATTAAAAAACTCGAGATGTGGAAATAGCAAATACGGTTGCTGCTTCGGGGCGTAGCGTTCATCGTCGCGCTATGCCTCGACATCGGATGCCGGGAACATCAAGGTAAAACGGCACCCCTTCCCTTCGTAAGTGTCTACCCGTATGGTTCCTTTATATTTCTTGACAATAGTATACGATACGGAAAGACCGAGACCAGAATTCCTTCCCGAATTTTTTTTTGTCGAATTGAAGGGAAGAAATATATCATTTATTCGTTCCTGCGAAATCCCAGGTCCGTCATCAACAATAATAATTTGTATTGATTCATCCGCATCGGTCTCAATTCTGTCCGTCCGCATCGAAATACACCCCCCTCCCGGAAAAGCCTCGATACTGTTTTTTATGAGATTAAGCAGTATTTGTTTTAATTCATTCGCAGAAATATTGACATACATTTTTTCTTCGGTTGTTTCAAATTTCAGCTCGACATTCTTGGTTTTAACGTATAAGCCAAGCAGATGTATCATCTCCGTTATAGTGCTGTTGATTTCGATTGTTCCTCCATCAATCATCTTCTGATCTGAAAACGAGAGAAGGTTGCTTACCACGTCTGTGATAAAACCAAAATGCTTTTCGAGATTTTGCACAGAAGCATGCACTCGATCATCTCTACTTATCATCTTGATAAAGTGCAAATCATTCAGGACCATCCCGAGGGGATTGTTAATTTCATGAGCGACGCCAGCGGCAAGCAAACCGGTTGCGACAAGCTTCTCCCGAAGCTCGAATTCCTCCCTGAGATTTTCCTGCTCGGTAATATCATCCAGGAGTAAAATATTACCTATAAGAAAATGTTCGTCGAATATGGGAACTTTTGAAATATTTATTAGAATTTCCCTTGAATCGGGACGTTTAAACGGCAAATAATAAAATTGCTGTATTTTTTCTTTTTGAAACGATGCTTTGATCATAGAAATTATTTCGGGGGATTTATTGAAAATGCTCTCGAGGTTTTCATCGCCTGTAGATTTTTGCAAGTCTAATAATTTGATAGCAGAATCGTTAATAATTTTTATCTCTTCATTCCGGTTAACGACGATTAAACTCACCGGAAGGTTTCGAAGAATAGCTTCGTTATATTTTAATAAATGAAAAAATTCTTCGTTATATTGATCCAAACTACTACTACCCGACAATTGGGTATACGCTATTTTTATAAGATTTATTTTATCAATATTTTCTATTGTGTCCGTAAAACAAATTTTTCCGTTTTTTACTATCGAAACTGTATCGGCAAAAGTGTACACATCGTCTATACGGTGAGTTATATAAATAACAGACATACCCCTTTCTACTTCTTTCCTCAACACATCAAGGACAATCAAAACACTTTCATTTGAAAGCTGCTCTATCGCTTCATCAAGAATAAGAAGGTCGGGTTTTGTAAATATTTTACGTAAAATATCGATTAACACCCAATCGGATCTCTTCAAGTCGGATACAAGATATTCTCCCCTCAAGTCCGAGCCGTAACCCGCAAGAAATGTATTTGTAAATTCATGGATTTTTTTCTTACGAAAAAAAGGCGACTTAAAATGAACGGTGTCATTTATGAACATATTTTCGGAAACACTTAGGTTTGCCATCAAACGCACCGTTTGATGAACAACCGCTACACCTGGAAAAGGTCCTGAACGTGCACTTTGTCTCTTTCCCATAACCATAATCTCGCCCGAGTCGGGAACCAATAAACCACCCAAAGTTTTTGCGATGGTGGATTTACCCGCCCCATGCTCCCCGACCATTGCACGAATTTCACCCTTGAGAACAGTGAGATGGACCTCTTGTAATACTTTTACATTTCCATAGTCAAGACAAACATTTTTCAGCTCGATGCATTCAGGATTCAAGGATGATTTCATATTTCTTTATTTTTTGGTACAGCGTGCTCCGGCTTATTTCAAGCAGGGATGCAGTTTTCGATATGTTATAACTGTTCTTTTCTAGCTCAAGCATGATAGCTTTTTTCTCCGAAACCTCGAGACTATTGCCTTCACTCTCTGTAGATCCGCAGCGAATAATTGTTCCAGGCAGATCGGTGAGGCAAATTATCGAACACTCGGCGATTGCAGAGGCGTAATATAAACAATTACAAAGTTCCCGAATATTACCTGGCCAGGAATATAGATGAAACAACTCGAGAACATCCGGATTTACTATGGGATTTCCCCCTTCACATTTACCCTGAAGCCCTTCAAGAATCTCATTCACAATTATCTCGATATCTTCTGTTCTTTCGCGTAAAGGCGGTAGGGCGATCATCGCGGTATTAAGACGATAATATAGATCTTCCCTGAAAGTGCCAGCCTCGATCATTGCCGGTATATCCTTATTAGTTGCAGCTATAAAACGCGTATTAATTTTAGTTATTTTTTCGCTTCCGAGCCGGCGAATCTCGCTGTTTTGGAGAACTCTCAGAATTTTTGCCTGTATTATAAGAGGCATATCCCCGATTTCATCCAAAAAAAGCGTCCCGCCATCAGCTTGTTCAAAAACACCTTTATACGACGAAGTTGCTCCGGTATACGCTCCTTTTTCATGTCCAAACAATTCATTGTCCAGAAGTGTTTCGGAAAAAGCAGACGAATTAACTTTGATAAAAGGCTTCTCTTTTGTCTGGGAGAGCGAAACAACATATTCCGCGACAAGCTCCTTGCCTGTACCGTTTTCGCCGGTGATCAGAATAGGCAGTGCAGTTCGAGCAAGCTTACCAGTTTTTTGAACAATTCCCTGCATTACAGCAGACTTTGCCGTCTGGAGGAATATATGAATATCACCGCTTCTTGATGTACGAATGGAATACTCCGATATTATCTGCAGAATTTTTTCGAACTTTACCGGTTTTTGCAGGTAATCTGTTGCACCCATTTTTAATGATTCTATTGCGGTATCTATCGTGCCGTAGCCTGTTATCATAAAAAAAAGACTCGAGGGCAACACTTTTTTTAATTCGCCCAAAAGCTCGATGCCGTTTTCGGCGCCGAGACAGATATCAAGAAAAACGATTCGTGGAAGGTGGACAGCGGCAATGGCAAGAGCGTCCTTACTGTTACTTGCAGTGTAAGCAGTTATTCCGTACAGGGCCAGATTTTGTTTTACACCTTCAGCATAATCGATAAAATCATCGACTATTAATACATTGATAACCATTATGAATATTATACATTTGAATTGGTGGACTATCAAGGGTTTAAGTAAATGGGGAGAACTTTATCTAGTGATACATACTAAGTGAGGGATGTATTAAATTTTAAAGAAATATAATAAAAACTAAGTTATACTGTTTCAAACACTATGTATCAATCTTAAAATAATCTATCACCTATCCGGAGGAATAAAATGCCTCCTTATCAGGCGACTTCTATATTGACACAGAGGGTGGCGCGTTCATTAAGGACAAACAACGGGTCCGGCAATTCATTCGAGGCACCTTTCATCCAGCGATAGCCGCTCTCGTATTCGTTTCCCCAAGACGGATATAGCACTTTGGC
>JBBRUI010000181.1:0-9073 GCA_038247945.1 Bacteroidota bacterium
AGTATCGGTAAGTGGGGACTTGCGCTGTGGGGAGGCGCAGTCTGTGGGGTGTTCTTTCTGTTGGTCTTCCTTGCATTTCGTTACACACCGCTGGGCCGCTTTGCCGGCATCGGGACCACGCAGGTTGTCGACAGCGTGGGTAATGAAACCGATCGACGTATCCGTGCGCTCGCAGAAGAAGTTGCCGTCCTGAAGGATTACAACACTCAATTACGAAAAGCCCTCGGGGAACGCACAGCAGATGAGAGATCTTCCCGGAGTGTCGAACCTCAAAAGAATGAACCGTCGAAAATTGATACGCCGAAAGATGAACCGGTTCATGACGGAGAAATATCCGATGAACTGTACAGTGCTCCATCCGTAACAGAAATTCAGACCTCAACAGCAGTTGAAGGAATACAGGGATCTCTTCCGCTTCTCGCGCCGGTGAACGGAATCATAACACAAGGCTTCGATCCCAACCAAAAACATTACGGGATTGACTTCGCTGCGAAAGAAGGAACGCTGGTTCACGCCGCTGCTCAGGGATATGTGGTCTTCAGCGGGTGGACGTATGAATATGGCTACACTCTTATTCTTTCACACGCGAACGGATACATCACCGCGTACAAGCACAACAGCACGTTATTGAAAAGTACCGGATCATTCGTGCGGCGTGGAGAGTTGATCAGTTTAGTCGGAAGTACCGGCACGACAAGTAAAGGTCCTCATCTGCATTTTGAAGTTTTGAAAAATGGCCTTCCGGCCGATCCGCTACTGTATCTGGTGAATCTAAAGCCGGCGCTGTAAGTCGGAAGAAAAGGAGTTCCCTGTGGCAGATAAACAACAAGGTGGCGAACTAACTCTCATCGCAGCGAACACGACCTTCGAAGGCAAAATCAAAACTGAAGGTAGCATTCGCATCGATGGAAAATTTGTCGGCGATATTGCAGCTAAAGCTAACGCCGCCATTGGAGTCACCGGTACAATCGACGGGACAATTTCAGCGCGCACGATTACGGTGGCAGGAAAAATCTCCGGCAAGGTAACGGCGGAAGAAAAACTCGTGCTTGAATCAAAGTCCGTCATGCAGGGAGATATCCGTGCAGCAAAACTGGTGGTGGATGAAGGCGCAATGTTCGACGGGAAGTGCGACATGAAACAAGCTGTACCGATATCGACCATCGTACCGAAATCGTGAGTACGCCGGTAACGCCGGAAGAAGGCACGAAGCCGGGACAAGAATCGCTTACAAATAATCCGGCGAAAGATTTTGGTCCTTTTCTGACGATGGGCCTGCAGTTAGCAATCTCCGTAGTCGTTTTCTTCTTCATCGGATACTGGTTGGATGGAAAATTTGGAACGTCTCCATGGTTCACGATCGGGGGCGCCGCTCTCGGGGCAACGGGCGGACTCATAAAATTTCTGCGGGAAGCAACACGGCTCGGTAAAAAAGCCGATCAGGATTTTAAAGAGATTGAAAAGCATAAGCGTGAAGGTAGATAGATTTCCGGTGCAAGTGGCGATTACGTTTGTCGCCGGACTCGCGATCGCTGCCATTCCGCTTTCAATGCTGGGTTCGAAAGACATGATCGTGGCGTTCGTAACCGGCACGGTGCTCAGCACGCTCAATGTGCTGGCTGGATTTTGGGCGATTGAATATGCGTTTGATAAATCCTTCAATACTCTGCTTGCGGCAGTATTGGGGGGAATGGGAATCAGAATCGGATTGTTGCTCGGGAGCCTTGTTCTTCTTATAAAGTATTTTGAGTTCCATACCGTTGCTCTCGTAGTCTCGATGTTAAGTTTTTATGTTGTCTATTTGGTACTGGAAGTCCTCTACATTCAGAAAAAAATTTCTTACAAACATCAGAGTTGACATTTGAGCGTCATTTCATTTTTTCAACACGAAACAGCAAGCAGTGCAAGCGACACCACACACGCAGCAGGCGCGGCCGAGCATGGCGAGATGAGCGTCTCGGAAATGTTCAAGCATTTATTCGAACACGTTCAGGACTCTAAAGAACTCGATCTCCCGTTCATTGGCCATGTTCTTCTTCCACAGTTTGATCCGATTCATATTGCCGGCCTTACCCTCGATATTTCCATCACCAAACATGTTGTCTTCCTCTGGGTTGCTGCAGCCCTGTTGATTGTTCTCGCTGCGATGGCCGCACGGTCAAACAATAAGAACCGCGTCCCCAAAGGCTGGGGCAACCTGATGGAGATCCTGGTAAAGTTCATCCGCGATGAAATCGTGGTGCCGAACATGGGAACCGCCGGAATCAGGTACATGCCCTACGTGCTGACGACGTTCTTTTTCATTCTGATCATGAATCTGATGGGGTTGATTCCGTACGGCTCATCCGCAACCGGAAATATCAGCGTCACGGCTGGACTCGCGGTGATTGCATTTATCATGATTCAGGTGTCCGCAATCCGGGCTCAGGGTTTTGGACATTATCTCGCGCACCTGACCGGCGGCGTGCCGGTATTTTTATGGCCAATTATGATCCCCATCGAAATTCTCGGCTTGTTCACAAAACCATTTGCGCTTTGCATCCGTCTTTTTGCAAACATGACCGGCGGACATCTGGTAATAGTGTCGCTGTTCGGTTTGATTTTTCTGTTTAAGTCGTGGACCATCGGCATCACGACAGCGGCATTCGTTGTCGCCATAAATTTCCTGGAATTGTTTGTTGCGTTTCTTCAGGCATATGTGTTCACAATGCTGACGTGCATATTCATGGGACTCGGAATTCAGGCGGGACATGCGGAACACGAAGAACAGGCAGAAGAGCACGCACACTGAGTGAAAGAAATTGTTTTGAATTTGGAATCGGCCAGCTTTAGAATCACAACAAAAGAAAAACACATCAATCACTATCTACTCATTTAGGAGAAACATAATGGAAAATTTCCATCTTGGATTATCATACCTGGCAGCAGGTCTCGGTGCCGGCATTACCATCGTTGGTGCAGGACTCGGCATTGGCAAGCTTGCAGCAGCAGCAATGGAAGCAAGCGGCCGTCAGCCGGAAGCAGCCGGTGCAGTTCGTACATCCATGATTATTGCCGCAGCGCTCATTGAAGGTGCAACGTTCTTCGCTCTCGTTATTTGCATTCTTCTCGCACTCAACAAGTAATAAGGATTCGCCATGCTTGAAATAAATCCCGGATTAATTTTCTGGACTATCGTTACCTTCCTCGCAGTTCTTGCAGTGCTAAGCAAGGTTGCGTGGAAGCCCTTGATGCACACGCTGACATCCCGTGAAGATGGGATCCGCACAGCATTGCAGCAGGCCGAGGACGCAAACGCTGAAGCGAAGAAACTGCTCGAAGAAAACAAGCGGCAACTCGCGCAGGCGGAATCACACGCCCAACAGGCGATGCGGGAAGGGCGTGAAATGGGAGAGAAGCTGAAGGCTGAGATTATTGACAAAGCGAACACAAGCGCCCGCGGTATGGTCGACCAGGCGAAAGAAGAAATCCGCCGGGAACGCGACGCTGCCTTGATGCAACTCCGGAGTGAAGTGGCAGACCTTGCCGTAACAGCAGCCGGAAAAATCATCGACGCAAATCTTGATGTCAACAAGCATCGGCAAATTGTCGATAGCGTCATCAAGGATATCAGGCCGAGCTAATGAAGAACACACGTGTAGCACGCCGTTATGCCCAGGCGTTGATGATGACGGCAGATTCTCCCAAGGCAATTGATGAAATCGCAAACGACCTTGAGAATATCAAGAAGGTTCTCGATGAGTCGCGGGAACTGCGCCGTTTCATAAGCAGCCCGATCATACGTCAGGCTAAAAAATTGACCATCCTTCAGGAGCTGTTTCGCTCACGGGTTACGCCGATAACAATGTCGTTCTTAGAGTTGTTGGTAGAAAAACAGCGCGAGGCTGCAATGCTTGAAGTGATTGAACAGTTTTTCGCTTTACGCGACACAAAATATGGAATCGTTAACGTCGATGTCGCCTCAGCTGTTGAGATTACTCAGGAACAGGGAAAGATGTTGTCCGAGAAGCTTGAGCAATACACAAAGAAGAAAGTCCGTGTACGGTTCGCTCTCGACAAGGCGTTGAAAGGCGGCATGGTTGTAAAGATCGGCGACACCGTTCTTGATGCAAGCATAAAGCGTCAACTCGAAATGATGCGTGAGCAGTTCGTTCATGGACACACCCTGAACTGAAAAGGAAAAAGACAAACCACCAAGGCACCAAAGAAACGCATTCTAAAAACTTGGCGACTTGGAGCCTTGGTGGTAAGCTTCTAATTTTGAGTTGTAAATAAATTCCAAAAAGGAAATTACAATGGCAGAAGTAAGACCAGAAGAAGTTTCAGCAATACTCCGCAAGCAACTCGCAGGCTTCGAAAAGGAAACAGACATCTACGATGTTGGTACCGTGTTGCAAATCGGCGACGGTGTCGCGCGTGTCTACGGCCTGTCCAAGGCGGTCATGAGCGAGCTCATCGAATTTCCGCACGGTATCTTCGGGATGGTGCTGAATCTTGAAGAAGACAACGTCGGATGTATCCTCTTTGGCGAAAGCAGCGAGATCAAGGAAGGCGATACGGTGAAACGCACAGGCAAGGTTGCTTCGATTCCCGTGGGGGAGGCGTTGCTCGGCCGTGTTGTCAATTCTCTCGGTCAGCCAATCGATGGACGCGGCCCCGTTAACGCGACGAAGTCAATGCCGTTGGAGCGCAAGGCGTTGGGCGTTGTCGACCGCGCACCGGTGAAGGAGCCTCTGCAAACAGGGTTGAAAGCGGTCGATGGCATGATTCCGATTGGCCGCGGCCAACGCGAATTGATTATCGGCGACAGGCAAACCGGAAAAACGGCAGTTGCCATCGATGCGATCATCAACCAAAAATATACGCACACCGAACAAGCAAAAAAGAACGGTGTGAAGCCCGTGTACTGTATTTACGTTGCTGTGGGACAGAAGAGTTCGACGGTTGCGCAGGTCGTGGACAAACTTCAGCAGGAAGGCGCCATGGCATACACGACGGTTATTGCCGCGACTGCGACCGATCCTGCACCGATGCAATTTGTCGCACCATACGCAGGCGCCACGCTTGGCGAGTTCTACCGCGACAGCGGACGCCACGCGCTTGTTGTGTATGATGATTTGTCAAAGCAAGCTCAATCGTATCGACAGGTGTCGCTGTTGCTACGCCGTCCACCGGGACGCGAAGCATATCCGGGTGATGTGTTCTACCTCCACTCGCGCTTGCTCGAACGCGCATCCAAGCTCAATGACTCGCTCGGCGGCGGAAGTTTAACGGCGCTTCCCGTGATTGAAACTCAGGCAGGCGACGTTTCCGCGTACATCCCGACGAACGTTATCTCCATTACCGACGGGCAGATTTATCTCGAACCGAACATGTTCAACTCGGGCATTCGTCCCGCTATCAACGTCGGTATTTCGGTTTCGCGTGTCGGTGGTAATGCACAGATCAAAGCGATGAAGAAAGTTGCCGGACGCTTGCGTCTTGATCTCGCCCAGTACCGCGAGCTCGAAGCATTTGCAAAGTTCGGTTCCGACCTCGATAAAGCAACGCTGCAACAATTGCGGCGCGGAGCGAGACTTGTTGAACTTCTGAAGCAAGGTCAATACGTCCCGATGCCGGTGGAGAAGCAAGTCGTGAGTATTTATGCAGGCACGAACGGTTATCTCGACGAAATTCCTGTTGAACATACGCAGCGATACGAAAAAGAACTACTCGAGTTGATGGATATGAAGCACCCTGATGTCCTCGCAACGATTGCGGAGAAGAAAGATCTTCCCGACGATCTCGTTGTGAAGTTGAAATCAATCCTCCAGCAGTTCAGTGATTCATTCAAAGTGAGCGTGAAGGTACCGGTGGTGCAAGCATAATGGCAACGCTACGCGAAATACGCGGACGCATCGTCGGCGTCAAGAAGACGCAGAAGATTACCAAAGCAATGAAGATGGTGGCGGCGGCGAAGCTGCGCCGCGCACAGCGCAATGTTCTTCAGGCGCGTCCGTACGCTGCAAAGCTGAAGCAACTGTTGAATCAACTCTCCTCAAATCCCGACGCTGCATTGAATCAGTTTATTCAAACCCGGCCTGTGAATGCGGTTGCAATTCTCGCAATTACATCCGATCGGGGATTTTGCGGTGCATTTAACTCCAATCTCCTAAAGTCAGCCGAGCGACACATCGAGGCACACTACAAGGAATTGAATCAACAGGGGAAGGTGAAACTATTCTGCGTCGGGAAGAAAGGGGCGGACTATTTCACCAAACGAGAGTTTAACATTGCAGGCAGATATATCGGAGTGTACAGCAATCTCGTATTCGGCCAGGCACAATCGATCGTGCGTGAAGTGATTGACGGATACTTGAAAGCCGAATACGACCGTGTTGAAATTGTGTATAATGAATTCCGGTCTGTTGCCCAGCAGAAAACGACCATCGAGCAATTCCTCCCGATTCCTCAAGAGGGGTTGGAGCCGGCTGTAGCAAAGAAGCAGGTCGATTACATCTATGAGCCCTCAGATCTCGCGATCGTAGAAGCGCTAATTCCCAAACATCTTAACTTTCAGTTGTGGCGGGCGTTACTTGAAAGCAGTGCCGCAGAAGAAGGCGCTCGTATGGCAGCAATGGAGAATGCGACGGTGAATGCTACAGAGCTTATCTCTGCACTGCAACTCTCGTATAACAAAGCCCGGCAGGCTGCTATTACGAGCGAGTTGCTGGAAATTGTCGGCGGCGCGGAAGCTCTCAGAGCCGGATAAATTGTTTTTGTCAGAAAACAAACACCGTTCGGAAAATCCCAGCGGTGTTTTTCTTTTTGGGGGAATAACCCTTGCTGCAAATCTTTCTTCTCTGATATGAAAATATTTCTCTTCACATTTAGCTTGCTGATTCTTACATCGGCGAGCCTATCCTCCTCGCCCAATGAAGCGTATCGGATTGTCATCGTAAAAAGTAAGTTCACCTTGTATCTCTACAAGGGAGACAGCCTGCAGAATTCATACGCTGTTGCACTTGGGAAAAATGAAGGAGATAAGGAGCAAGTAGGCGATTTGAAAACGCCTGAGGGTGAGTTTGTCATCTCGCAAATACAGAATTCTTCAGCCTGGGCTCATGACTTCAAAGACGGTAAAGGAAAAATCAAAGGGGCATACGGGCATTGGTTTTTCCGGCTCAACACGGAAAGCACACGCACTCTCTCCGGGAAATCATGGAAGGGAATTGCAATTCACGGAACGCACGACGAGAACTCAATAGGTACAGGTGCATCGGAAGGCTGCGTCCGCCTTCGCAACAAAGACCTTGAAGTACTCCGGAACATTGTATACGTGGGAATGTCGGTGGTGATTAAGCAGTAGCTTTTGCTCAAATTATATTTGAAAATGTCGCCACGCTACTTTGCAGAACATGCTTGAACATCGCAACCGAATCTTGTATTATTGCGTTGAGAAATATTCCGGACAAGCTCTTCTATATCATCAACCGGTGACAAAAAATGAACTATCGAGATATTATCACGATTGAACCCGGGAAACGCGGGGGAAAGCCTTGCATTCGCGGAATGAGAATCACAGTTCAGGATATTCTTTCTTATCTTGCCGGGGGAATGACCCATGAAGAAATCCTCAATGACTTTCCTTATTTAACGGAAGAGGATATTTTTGCTTCATTAGCCTACGCTGCTGACAGAGAGAAGTTTACTCTCACCGTGCAAGGATGAAGCTTCTGTTTGACCACCACCTATCACCAAAGCTGGTGAAAAAATTATCTTCGGCATACCCCGATTCGAACCATGTCTACGCTTTACATCTGGACACAGCCAATGACGAGGAGATTTGGCATTACGCCAAAGAGAATGAATATGCCATCGTCACAAAAGATAGTGACTATGAATTACTCGCGACTCTAAAGGGTTTTCCTCCATATGTTGTCTGGATCAGAATGGGAAACTGTACGACAAGCCAGATTGAGTCAGCATTGATTCGCAATCAAGAGCTTATCAATTCTTTGGGAAATCAACAGGGCATCATCGAAATTTTCTAACCGCAAACACAACAGCCCGTCCTTCGCGGGGCGGGCTGTTTGCATTGTGCGCTGATGCTAAAACTTCAGTTCAATCCATGATCTTCCTCAAAAACGCTGGTTTCTCGGGGTCGTTCTTATCGATCTTCTGGCGTTCACTTTCCACCTCTACCAGAGGCCGATACGAAACGTTAAGATCAACGCCCCGACGCTGATATGCCGGCTCGTCGTACGATTTCAATTCCGTTACACCGGTAGGTATTCGCTCGACCATCTTGGGTGTTTTCAAAACAGGGCGAATTCCTGTACCGATAGTAACGGTCGGACTCGAACGACGGTTGAAGCCCGTGGCAATCACTGTCACCATGATCTCATCCGTCATCTTCTCATCAATCACCGCGCCGAGAATAACATTCACATCTTCTCCCGCCGCCTCGTGAATGATCTCGGTTGCTTCTTCGATTTCGGTCAGCGACATATTGGGTCCGCCCGTAATATTTACGAGCACGCCCTGCGCTCCACTGATCGTCACCTCTTCAAGCAACGGACTTGAGATTGCCGCGTGGGCAGCAACGGTTGCGCGGTTTTCGCCTTGAGCCACGCCCGTGCCCATCACTGCATCGCCCATTTCCTTCATCACGGTCCGCACATCGGCGAAGTCAACGTTGATGAGACCGGGGACTGTGATAACTTCGGAGATGCCGCGTGTTGCGCCGTACAAAACGTCATTGGCAATATCGAACGCAGCTTGCAACGGCGTGGTGCGCTCGACAATCGTGAGAAGCTTTTGGTTTGGGATGATGATCAGCGTATCGACCTGCTTCTTCAGTTCTTCGATACCCATCTCAGCCTGCGTATTGCGTCGCTTACCTTCGCAGTTGAACGGGCGCGTTACAATGCCAACAACCAGCGCTCCCACACTTTTCGCAATGTTCGCAACCAGCGGCGCTCCCCCGGTGCCGGTTCCGCCACCCATACCCGCGGTGATGAACACCATGTCGGCGCCTTCCAGCGCCTGCACGATGAGCTCGCGATCTTCGAGCGCGGCCTGACGACCCACT
>JBBRUI010000182.1:0-9072 GCA_038247945.1 Bacteroidota bacterium
GCTTCCTTGCACTGATCATTTTGGCAAACATCTCGAACCAAGCGGGCGTCGTAATTCCCATTAGGATCTGATTCAGAAGAAACAAGACCAGCAAAAGCCACAGAGTTGTAAGCGGATGAGTGCTGCCGAATGCCATAAGGCAAAGGCCGATCAGCAGAATGACAATACGTTGCGCAAGTCCGTACCTGATTGCCCAGGGTTTTTTCCAGGGATGAGTTTCAACGTAGCGGGCGGCAAACATCTGCGGCAGAAAGAGTCCAACCCACCCGATAACGCCGACGGAGCCGACTGCAATATTTTCACCACCCAAACGCGAGACTAGGGCAGGCAAAACCGTTTGCGCCGAAATCAAAGAACCGGAAGCAGAGTATATTGCTCCCTCAACAAAATTCAAAATAAAATTCTTTCGTTCTATTCTCTGCGACCCGATCACCGTCAATGGGTCTCCCCTTTTTCATCCGCGGCATAGACCACATCACCGGCAATGATTGTGTACGCAACTCTTGTGCTGAGAATTTCTTTCAGTTCGCATTTCATAATATCGTTCGACAGCACGGTAATGTCAGCCCACTTTCCCGGTTCGATTGTGCCGCGAATATTTTCTTCGAACGCAGCGTATGCCGCCCAGATTGTGAATGACTTCAGCGCTTCCTGTCGCGTCATTCGTTGGCCGGGATACCATCCATCTGCAGGCCAGCCGTTCGCATCTTGCCGGCTGATGGCCGCATAGAATCCCAGAAGCGGGTTCACGCTCTCAACAGGAAAATCGGAGCCGCCGGGAATGATTGAACCCGATTCGATCATTGAACGCCAGGTATACGCACCTTTCACCCGTTTAGGCCCGAGCCGTTCCTCAGCCCAGTACATGTCCGATGTGCAATGCGTTTGCTGCATCGCAGGAATAACGCCGAGTTGTGCAAAACGTGGAATATCGTTTTCGTTTACAACCTGCGCGTGTTCAATCCGAAAGCGGGCATCCTTGGCGTGAATAGTATCGGACTTGAAAATCTCTTCGTACATATTCAACACATTTCGGTTCGCCGCATCGCCGATTGCATGAATGCAAACCTGAAAGCCTTTGCGTAACGCGAGGGTAGTTGCTTTCTTCAATGAGTCGAGCGAGGTGACGGCGAGACCCCGATTGCCGGGATCATCGGAATAGTCATTCATCAATTCTGCGCCACGCGAACCAAGCGCTCCATCTGCATATAACTTCAAAGCCCGGATAGTGAGACGCCCGTTGGATCCGCCGGTGTCAGGTCCTTCGGCAGAATACCGTGCCCAAGTCCTGTTGATCCCATCTACCGCAGCATACACCCGAAACGGAAATTTATTTTCGCCAATCAGTTTTTTGTAGATGTCGATCAGCTCCAAATCCACGCCCATGTCGTGGACTTCAGTGAGACCATAGCGGATACATTCATGAACTGCTTTTTGGATTGCGATGATTCTTTCCTCACGCGTCACCGCCGGCATGACCGCATCAATCAGGTCCATGGCGTTGTCAACGAAAACACCGGTTGGTTTTCCGCGAGAGTCCCGTTGAATTTTTCCGCCAACCGGATCCTTCGTCAAATTCGTTATACGCGCAAGCTGCATTGCCTTCGCATTCACCCAAAGAGCGTGACCGTCCACTCTCCTGAGCGCAACCGGATGATCCCCCGTCACATCGTCCAGCATTTGATGAGCTGGAAAATTTTTTTCCTGCCAGTCATTCTGATCCCACGATCGACCGCGAAGCCACGATCCGGCCGGTAATGTTCGAGCTCGTTCAGCAACCAGCTTCCGGATTTCCTCGACTGAAGTTGTCCCTTCAAGATTGAGATTGATAAGCAGATGTCCCAGGCCCTCAAGATGTGCATGAGAATCGGTGAAGCCGGGAAATACTGCCTTCCCTTTCAAGTCAATCATCTTCGCAGACGTGAATGAAGATCGTATTTCATCATTCGGCCCAACGCCGATAATCCTGTTGTTGTTGATGGCAACAGCTTCAGCCGTCGGCTTTGTGTTATTCGCTGTGTAGATAACTCCGTTATACAGAATGAGGGTAGCAGCAGTCTGTTTAGGTTTGCAGCCAAACAACAGAGCAATGATGCAAAGCATCGTCGTCAGAAGAGCTTTTTGAAGATTGAACAAGAAGGTATCCTGTTGGTTAGTGAGGGCAGAACAAATATAGGCAAGGCGTCCGTTCGTTGCAATACACTTTCAATTTCTCTAAGTTAGTTTTCGAAAAACAACAATCCATACGAAAGGCTCTGATTGAAAAAGAACCGCTATCCTGCCATCCCTTCGAAAGAATTCGAAAAGTTTGTCCGCATTGTGAGAACATTGCGTGCTGAATGTCCGTGGGACAGAGAACAGACACATCAATCCATCCGCCACAGTCTGATCGAGGAAACGTATGAAGTGATCGAAGCACTCGATGAGAACAACCTTGCCGAGCTCAAGACTGAACTCGGCGATTTGCTACTGCATATTGCAATGCATGCAACGATGGCTGAACAGGAGAAAGAATTTTCGCTTAAAGAGATTTTCACTGGCATCACCGATAAGCTCATTCGGCGGCACCCGCATGTGTTCGGGACAAGAAAAGCGTTAAGCGCATCCGAGGTGAAACACAACTGGGAGCGGCTGAAGATGAAAGAGGGCCGTACCTCGGTTCTCGATGGCGTCCCCAAAGGATTGCCTGCATTACAGCGAGCCTTGCGTGTACAAGAACGCGCTGCAAAAGTTGGGTTCGATTGGAAACAAGAACGTGATGTTTGGAAAAAAGTCAGAGAAGAAGGAGAAGAGTTGCGGCGAGCGGTAACATCCCGAAACAAGAAAGAAACGGAAGAAGAGTTCGGGGATTATCTGTTTGCGCTGGTGAACTTTGCCCGGTTCATCCACGTGGAACCTGAAACGGCATTACGCGGAACAGTCGAGAAGTTTACCCGTCGCTTCCAGTACATTGAGCGTGAATTAAAGCGGCAAGGAAAAGACATTCACGATTCAAATCTGGAAGAGATGGATGGGCTTTGGAACGAAGCGAAGAAGAAGAAAATCTAGACGCTCCGTTTTTCTCCTGCATGATATTTGTCGTAGGCGTCAATAATATCTTTCACCAGCTTATGACGCACTACATCGTTCCTGTCGAAGTAGACGAACTCAATCCCCTCGATTTTCTTTAACACATCCTGAATCTGCACAAGCCCGGATGCCGATCGTGTGGGCAAATCGATTTGGGTGACATCGCCGGTTATAATTGCGCGGGAGTTAGGTCCGAGACGAGTTAGAAACATTTTCATTTGCATCGCCGAGGCGTTTTGTGCCTCATCGAGAATGACGAATGCATTGTTCAATGTCCGGCCGCGCATGTACGCAAGCGGGGCAATTTCAATGACACGCTTTTCAATGTAGGTCTTGAGTTTTTCGGCCGGCAGCATATCGTCGAGCGCATCGTACAGCGGCCGCAGATAGGGATCGATCTTTTCTTTCAGATCGCCGGGAAGAAAGCCCAGGCTCTCTCCAGCTTCTACTGCAGGGCGGGTTAGAACAATCTTGGTGATCTCGTTATTCTTCAAGCTTGCCACCGCCAGCGCAACCGCCATGTACGTTTTTCCCGTACCCGCCGGACCTACCGCAAAGACAATATCGTTCTTCTTGACAGCACGAAGATATTCCCGTTGTCCGGGTGTTTTTGCCCGGATGATTGAATTTTTGGTATAGAGAATAATCGAATCGAGATCGTCACGACTGAAGGATGTATTAGGAAACGCCGGCTCGCCATTAACCGCCACAAGATCGATAACCGTTTCTACATCGTTCGTGGTCAGGCTTCCATTCTTGTTAAGAATAAAAATAAGTTCCTTGACGACTTTTTCGATCTGATCAACTTCCGTTTGGCTGCCGCGGACGGTAATCATTTCGCCACGCACAAAAATGTTGGCATCAAACCGGTTTTCAATAATTTGAAGGTTGGCATCATTCAGCCCCAGCAGGCCAACCGCATCGACGCCATCAAGCCTGATTTTCTTTTCTACCACACTTCCTCTGTCAATGTTCTACAAAAAATATTAAACCCCCTCTCCCGCACTGTGCAGGAAAGGGGGTGATGAATTTGAAAATGCAACAGGAATACTAATCGGCTCGTTTCCTTGTTGACCAGTAGCGGTCCAGCCACTGCTTCTCGGTCGCATTCAACTCAGAGCCTGCGGGCAATTTGAACTTCTGCCGCGGATAGATCAAATCCGGATTCCGGATTTTGGAGGCATTTGCTCTCCAAATTTTCGGCCACATAAAGCCGTTGCTGTAGGTTGAGGTCTTCTTCGCAATTGCGAAAAGGTAATCTCCCCGTTGGACGACATACGAACCGCCGGCGAACGGAGTACCGAGAGCCTTTCGCAGACTTTCGATCTTCTGATCGAGAGCGTCGAGACGCGAAGAAAATTCAGGGATGAGTGAAAGTTTATTGTCGCGCAATCGTTTTGATGTTGCAGAGAGGTCGTCCACTTCCGAGCGTCGGCTCGCAAGATCTGCATCCGAAAGGCGCAGCAATTCATCGGCCTTTCGTTCAGATGCTTCCAGTTCTGCCCGATAGTCGGCAGCACTCTGCGGTGTTGCCCCTACAAGGGCGTACAACGCATCCATGCAACCGTTAAGGTCTGCATCCAGCTTGCTCGATTGAGCCTGTAAAGCATTTACTTCGTTTGTTAGTTGTTGCAGTTTTGCGCGTTCATCGTCGCGTAAACGTGTGTAGCGTTCGGTTTCTTGTTGCCATTGTTCCTTGGTCATTTCCTCTTGCGCAAACGACGCGCCAGCAAACAAAACAAGGAAGGCACCAAGCAGTATTAATTTCATAGAATTCATATTCATGCTCCTTAGTGTTGAGTTATTTTCCAAGTTTTTGTTTGACGACTTGCTGATCGTCGTTGCACTGCTTCAACTTCGCATTCTTATCGGCAACTTCACGGGTGAGAGTGGACTTCGCTTGATCCTTGCTGGAAACTTCGCGCTGGAGGGATGCGTATTCCTCCTTCAGGTCGTTCAACTGTCTCATTTGTTCGGAATCGGGTCTGCTTGAGCAGCCGCTAAGAACAACTGAGAAGGCAATGAGAAAACCCGCGGCGAGTGTCACGAGGGGTCGATGTTGTCTCATCATATTGCTTCTCCTTTTAGTGGGTTATTTAAAATTTGATGCCGTTAGGCACTGCCCATTATAACCAAAAGCATGACAGATGTCAATAAACTCAATGACCTATAGTGTTCACAGTAGACCCCGCTCGGCAAAACTAGTATAACCATCTCCCCCGACAATCACATGGTCGTGTAACGGTATGCCAATAATTCTCCCGGCCTCGACAAGCTGGCGGGTGACATTTACATCCTCCGAACTCGGCTCGCGGTTCCCGCTGGGATGGTTATGCACTACGATCACCGACGCCGCAACTCTGTCTATCGCAACTTTATACACTTCCCTCGGATGAACTAAGCTCGCAGTGAGCGTCCCGGTCGTAAGCTCTTCTTCGTGAATCAGAGCATTTTTCGCGTCGAGCAGCATAACCCAAAACGATTCGTTCTTCTTATCCCTCAGGCGTGGAATCATAATGCGGGCGATGTCTTCGGGCGAATGAATGATTGGACGTTCCTCGTGGTTCATGCCCTGCACCCGTCGTCCGATTTCAAACGCGGCCAGCAGTTCCACCGCCTTTGCCACTCCAATCCCCTTCAGCCGCATCAACTCCTGGGGAGTCTTCCCGGCTATCCCCCTGAGATTTTTTTCCTGAACGAGAATCTTTCGCGCAAGATCGATAGCAGTGGATTTCCCGGAGCCAACCCGGATGAGAATTGCCAGAAGTTCTGTGTCGCTCAAAGCATGCGCACCTTGCGCTAACAGTTTTTCACGCGGGCGTTCGGCTGCCGGCCAATCTTTTATTTTGGTATGATGAACACTTGGTTCGTTGATAGTTTCTTTCTGAGCCATAGCTTACTCAATGTTTAATTCGTTTACGCGCTGGATCGTTTCGTTCGAGTACTCGAGAATGTTCAACCATGTATTTGTCCGGCGGGACGAGAATGAAATTTTGGAGTGCAACGATTCGAAGGATGTTACGCGGCTTAAAGCATTCTTCATTTCTTCACGCGTCATTGCGCCCTGCCCAATAAGTGTCAGGGCCAAATGTGCAACATCATACCCGTACACATTGTTCTTCCCAGGCATCCTGCCATACCTCTGGAAAAAGCGATTGGCAAAATCAGCGTAGAGCGGATTTCGTGCATCCAGCCAGCCATCGGACTCGAATTGTACGCCGTTGCTTGATCGCCTGTTCGTCTTCAATTCAGCAAGGTTGTTCCATTCACCGGAGCCGAGTATTCTTGCTGTAAATCCCGCGTACACAATCTGCGAAGAGACTATTCCGATCTCGGACGAAGAAGCAATGGGGCAGTATACTGCATCAATAGCAGTTGTGATTCGCTGCAAGCTGTCGAGGCGCGGATCGCCAACGCTGAACGGAATTGCATTTGCCAGAAGCTTCGCCTTCGCATTCTCGCCCAATAAATCCGTGGCGTTCACAACGCTGCGCCCGACCAGAAGTGTGTCCAACACATTCATCGGAACACCGAGCCTGCTCAGCTTTCCAATCTCATTCATCGTGATCTTATAGTTGAACGTAATGAAGGGCTGGTTCGCCAGAACACCCGCCTTTCTTCTCAAGACCGTTAATTGTCTTGTGAGGTCAGAGATTCCCCGCTCATACAATTCAAACGCAACAATATTGCCGCCCAATCGCTTTACTTCTTTTGCAAACACATCTGCCAACGCCTTCTGGGGTTGCACTTCAGGTGAAAGCACGGCAATGCGTTTGAGGCGCAATGTTTTTACAGCGTGTTGAGCCATCGCTTTCGCACGCGTGTCCATGTCAGGGTTTGCCTGGAACATGAACTGCCCCTTTGTTGCGATCCCGTTTGCAGTTGCCGTTGGCGTGATCATCGGGACGCTTTTGTCGTTTGCAACAGCGCGTACTGTCAACGACTCGTTGGAGAATGCGGGACCGAGAACCAAAACTACTGATTGATCCTCCGCCAATTCTTTCGCGGCAGCCAAAGCGACCGGGAGATCATTTCCGGTGTCGCGGATTTCAAGAGAAATATTTGCAGAGGTTTTTTTAAGATGTTCTTCCAATGCAAATTCAATTCCTTCGAGAACGCTCACTCCGGTCTCTTTCTCTCTGCTCCCCGCGCCTTTTCGCATCAACGGCAAAAGAACCCCCAGTTTCAGTGGACGGGGCTTGACAAGCCGGGCTTCGAGCGCTGAGATCTTTTCTCTGAATGCCGGCCGCGTAAATTTTTCAGACAATAGATCGAGCGTTGCTTTCGTTCCCAGGTAATCGCCGAGGGCGAGTTGTTTCTCCCCGATCTTCACGCGGAGATATTCTTCCTCGGTTAGATTCTTTGCTTGTCCGGCCAGTCGTTGAAGTGCCGCGGCATCGATATACTTATCGATCGTCTCATCTAACAAAAGAAGAATATTACTCTCCTTCAGGCCGGACGAAGTTGATCGGATTGAACGAAGGGAGTTCAGAAGAGAAGAAACGCCTTTTTCATAGTCCCTTCTTTTTATGTACAGAAGGCCGAGCGTGTATTCAGCATCGGGAGTGTAAGAACTCGCAGAGTAGGAAGTCAGGAATGTCTGCAGCGTTTTCTCGGCTTGCGCAGTATCGCCTCCGTACAACTCGGCTTTCGCTTTCATTACAAACGCGGCAGTCGTGCGATGGTTGAGGCCAAACCCTCGCGCAACTTTTCCAAATATTTCTGCAGCGGATTTGAAATCTCCTTTCTTGTAGAGGTTCAAACCGTTGGTAAACAGCTCCTCGGCCGGGGTGGAGTATTGCAGCGAAGGCTGGCAAAAAGAAATGATCGGAAGAAAGAAAAAGACGAAGAGGGTGAACCTCTTTGAAGGGACTCCGGAACGGGGGATCATTCGTTACGCATTTAAGATTTGTACGCTCTCTCGTGACCTTGCAGACGCAAAGGCACTACAACACGAAGGGTTTTGAGCATTGACGACTCCGGCTCGCTGTTTTGCTACACTTGCTCTTCGAGAAGTCCTTCGGAGTAACGCTGTGCGATGCTGTGGTTGGGTTCAAGCGCCAAAGCAGCCTCGAACATTTTGTCAGCCTTTTTTCTTTCGCCGGATTTCAAACAGGCAAGCCCCAAACTCACCCACGCATTTGTTGACTTCGGATTCAAGGTGCACGCACGTTCGAAATACACAATTGATTCCGCAACCCGTTGCAGTTGCAAGAGCGCTTCTCCGCATCGGAGCCAGAGATCGGAGTCATACGGGTCGCAGTCGATGGCTGCGCCAAGCTCATCGTACGCTTTCTCCCACATGCGTTCTGCAGTGTAAATCTCGCCCATTAACTTGTGAGCATATCCGCTGTATGGATCACGCCGGAGCGCTCGCTGAACGACCTGGGTTGCCTCATCAATATTTCCGCGGCGAAGCAATACCTCGCCCAATAATTCATAGATCTTCGGCAAGTCCGGGTCACCGGCGGCCGCAAGACGCAACTCGTGTTCTGCAGCTTCAAGATTTTTTTGGTAGGAATAAATCAGGCCGATGCTCTGGTGGATTTGCGGAATGTTTAAATGCTTCAGACTGCCGAAGTATTGAAGCGCCTTGTCGAAGTGATTTTGCTGAAGATGAAGATTGCCGAGCAGTATGTTGTATTCCAGATTCTCACTATTGGAACCAGCGCCCTCCAAAAGAATTTTCTCCGCATAGTCGGGACGGTTCATCTCTGTGTACACATGTGCAAGCTGCACGTACGCCCTGTCGCACGACGGGTGAACGTTAATTACCTTCATCAGAAGCTGAACGGCGTGAAGCAGCTTTCCTTCATCCCGGAAGCGCGATGCTTCTCCGAGCACTGTATGCAGTTGCAATTCGTTCATGGAGAAAAGAAACGGAAAAATAGAATTGGATTCAATTGGGAATTTGAGAGGACATTCCCCAAATCAAAAAGCAAAAAAGCTCGCCACCAAGGCACCAAGACACGAAGGTTGCACGAAGTTTTCTTATGATAAAGC
>JBBRUI010000183.1:0-9059 GCA_038247945.1 Bacteroidota bacterium
CTGGCAGAGCTTGCCCAACAATGAGCGGTCATACCTGAAGTACACCCGTAGCCGCCGGGGGATGGTAAATACCCACTGACGGTGTGGCACAGCCTCGAAAACCTGCGCATTGAGTCGCAGTCCAAGCATCAAAGAACTGGGCTTCACAAGATTTTCTAGCCTTCGATTGGGAGGGTGAACGGGTCTTTGCAGTTTCTGTTATCCAAGTAAAGGATAGTTTGCAGCGTATGGATGCCCAGCTGGGAATTAAAGAGTAAAGAATAAAAAGTCTTCCTGTAAACCTGTTGGCAGTTCACTCTATACTTTTTTCCCAGTCAGTGATAATTTCAAACACGTTAAATGTAAAGTTTTCATGTTTTGTGTATACCTTGCATTTATTTTGATTTCAGAGAGGAGAACCGCATGTCCCGAACTACTATTACCGATCTTGCAGATGCTTGCGGAGTCTCCACGGCAACAGTTTCCAGAGTATTTAACAACAGGAATATTGTTGATGCGGAGACTCGGGAAAAAATACTAACGAAAGCACTCGAAGTGGGGTATAGCCCGAAACTTACCGCACGGAAAGATTGTATAGGGATAATTGTCGAGCAATACAACCAGATTAGCTCAAGTGGCTATGACAGCATGGCTATAGCTGCCCTCTCGGAAGCAATTTTCAAGGAGGGAATACGGCTAGAGATACTACCGATCACTGCTGCCAGTGTTATCCGGGAAAAATTTTATTTGGGTATTATCTCCTGTCTTTATAATGACAGCTCATTGAAGTTATTCCGCGGAATAAAGAAGGTCCCTAAGGTTGAACTGAATAGTATCCATAATGATGATCCTTCGATTGTCTCGGATGATGTGCAAGGTATTAAAATTGCCATAGATTATTTCATTTCCCTCGGCCACCAAAGAATCGGTTTTATCGGAAAAAAACTAGAAAACTATAATAGCAGTTCCAGACTCTCGGCTTTTTCAATGGCAATCAAAAATCAAGCCGCACTATTACCGGTGCAGGGATTTAGCCATTTGATTGATAGCACCGACGGAGTGTTGGACGCAACCGCCCGCTTAATGAGAGAAGGTGTTACCTCAATCCTCTGTTCAAGTGAGGAATTGGGGCCTCCGGTTTCCCATGCCTTGTTTTTGCTTGGCAAACAGATTCCTGGAGACATTTCGATTATTTCATTTGAAACACAGGGAGTCTCGCAATATCTCACCCCTGCGCATACAACGATAGGTCAGAATTTTATCACGCTCGCACAAAATGCGGTACAAATCTTGATAGAAGGGTCCAAAAAACAGAGCACTCAAATAAAAGGACTCGTTAAAAATGTGCCATATACATTTATCCTTCGAGAATCTACAGGAGCAAAAAAATGAAGACATCATTTCCAGATAATCGTTTAACGGCAACAGGCAATTTCGTGATTGGCTGCAATTACTGGGCTTCCCATGCCGGAATCCGTATGTGGAAAGATTGGCAGGCAGAAACCGTTGAAGCGGATCTTATGCAACTTGCCAGTGAAGGCATCGAAGTGCTCCGTGTGTTTCCGCTATGGCCGGATTTTCAGCCATTGCACATGATGTATTCGGCACTAGGAAAACCGTGGCAACTCCGGTACGGCGAACATATTCTTCCACCTGATTCAGCTGGTGTCGATGAAGAGGCTATGAATCATTTTTCATTTATTGCCGATACGGCTGAAAAGCATGGTCTTTCGCTAGTAGTAGGGCTTGTTACCGGCTGGATGAGCGGTCGTCTATTTGTGCCCCCCGCCTTCGAACGGCTTAACTGCCTAACAGATCCATTGGCGCTTAAATGGCAGATCCGTTTTGTTCGTCATTTTGTGAAGAACTTCAAAGATTACCCTGCAATTATTGCATGGGATCTTGGAAATGAATGCAACTGTATCGGTCTTGTAGATAGTCCAGAAGCCGCATGGAACTGGACTCATTCAATCTCAAGTGCCATACGCATTGAAGATGATTCGAGGCCAGTTGTCTCGGGGATGCACAGCCTGCTACCAGGGAGCGGTTCTAACTGGAGAATTCAGGATCAAGGCGAGCTTACCGACCTCCTTACCACTCATCCTTATCCGATCTTTACTCCGCACTGCGATAGAGATCCTATCAATGAGATACGGAACACGCTACACGCGACAGCTGAATGTGCGATGTATCGTGATATTGCTGGGACTCCATGCCTTGCCGAAGAGCTAGGTACTCTTGGACCGACAAACTGCAATGAAAAGATTGCCGCAGATTATATTCGAACAGTACTTTTCAGCCTTTGGGCAAATGACTGTCACGGTTTACTCTGGTGGTGCGCTTATGATCAGGAGCATCTCGACTTTGCCCCCTATGATCATAATGGGCATGAACGCGAACTCGGACTTATACGCTCAAACCGGGAAATTAAACCTGTATTAATAGAAATGGGAAAATTTCGTAGAAAGATTGAGAGCCTCGGATTAAAAACATTAATTCCCACTAAACAGCAAGCGGTCTGTATTCTTACGGATGATCAGGATTCCTGGGGCGCTGCATACAGTTCTTATGTGCTTGCAAAGCAAGCAGGTTTTAATCTCCGGTTCTCGTATCATGACCAGTATCTGCCAGAGGCTCAATTGTATATGCTTCCGTCAGTCTCCGGCGCAAAATCGTTTTCGACATATTTTCTTAAACAGCTCTTTGACAAGGCCAGAGGCGGTGCTACCGTTTATTTTTCATCCAACGACAGTTTTATAGATCCGTTCCAGAAAGAATTTGGGTTCGAAGTTCTTACTCGCGAACGACGTAACGTTCCGACCAGCATTTCAGGTGGGTTCCTTTGCGATGATACTTTAGAATTGTCAGGAGAGTTTAAACTTTCAATTAAAACGACTACAGGAGAAGCCCTTGCAGTTGAACAAAAGATAAACGTTCGGGCGACGGTTTCAATGGAGCCTGTGGAACCCTCAGAACCGAATCCAGTCTTTATAAGAACTGTCTATGGAAAAGGGACATTGTATTATCTCTCTTTTTCGTTAGAAACATATCTGGCACAAAAGAAAGGGGCTTTCGACGGAACTAGCAAGTATTATAAGATTTATTCAAATGTTGCCTCAGATATTCTAAAGATTTTGCCTGTTCAGAATAACAATCCATCCATTGGAATTACCTATCATGAGTTGCCAGATGGGGATACTATTATTGTTGCGATTAATTATTCATCAAAGCCACAAAACGCAGTTTTTACTGTTAAAGATGGTTTTTTACTTTCACGGATTTTTGATGATGGCAGAAAAATGCATATTGAAAATTCGACAATAGATATTAGGGAAAATGATGGAGTACTATTGGTATTGACTAGAAGCGACAGTAATTCTCCACTTAATTATGGTTGAGCGTTTAATGCACCAAATACTCCCCCCCTGATGATGATTCACCATGAGGGGTTTAAGCCCAATTTATCATCGCGGAGTTTCGGGAAAACATTTGCAATCATATCTCTCCGATCGTATATTCTTAATAGAAGCAGCATTGAAGTATCGGCACTTTTATCCGAATAAATTCGAGATAGTCAAGCTATTGCAGATTAAGCAGGCTAAACATATGCGTTTTTTCGCTCCTGCGGCAAATCTTTAATGATCAACAACAATGGCAAGGAGAATCCTATGGAACGCCTCATGGCCGCACTGTCACTCACTCTCATGTTCTTCGTTCTTGCCCTGGCCCGCGACCCCGGGCAGCTCAAGGCCGACTTTTTATCGATAATGCCGACGGGCAAAACAGAGATTCGCATGGCGTGGATCAAGGGGAATCGTCCGCCACCAGAAGGCTTCTCACAAAGTTCACCAACCTGAGCCGGGCAACTACTCTTTCGAAACGACTGTGTCGAAGGGGGAGAAGGATCCCCCCGGACGGCGCAGCCATTTGGCAGCAAAGCAGAATAGTACATGCTTTCAGCCATTTTCGCGAGGGCTAACGCACCATCTTGTATGCAGATTGCCAGAATCCAGCGGCGATATGAGGCATGCATCGATAGATGAAAGCCTGTCAGTATGGTAAAATCGATATCTCTAAGCAAACCGTAACCGGGAGTTTCAAAATGCGAACGCACACGATTGATCAGATTGTCATCATCTTGCTGTTCTGCGTCGGCCTGTCAATTGGCGCCTCGGTTACCGGCGTGAGCGTGGCAGGCGATACGGTCCGCATCACCACAAGCGCGGCCACGCTTGATTTGGTCCCGGCCACCGACAACATGGTGGAGTGCTGCTATTACACGACGGCGCGCCGCGGTCCCCGCACCGACATGATCAGCCCAACCTATCGTCCGGCCGCGCATTTCTCGTCTGTCCAGACCACGACCGACCCGATCGTGGTTGCGGGACCGAACTATCGTGTGCAAATCAACCGCGCGAACTTCACGGTTGCGTTTCTTGACAAAAATGGCACCGAGCTGTTCAAGACGCGGGCCGGGACCGATGGATTCTGGGAAGGCGGATCATACAAGACGGTGCAGGCCGATGTGACCAAGGGGCCCTACTATGGCGTGAGTAACGACGGCAGGCAATTGAGCCGTTCCTTCGGCAGCTTGGACGGAATCGCGGAGGTTAGTGCCGGGGACCAGGGCCACGGCGGCGCCCCTTTCATCTGGACCACCAAGGGACTTGGCTTCATCGCGGACAATGGCGGGGGTTCCATGAGTATCAACGATGGCGCAAGCGCTTGTTACCTGCAATCGGTAAAGGAGTCCACGGAGGGAACCCGCCTTTTTTTCCTGATAGCCGGCGCTCCCCGGGAGATTATGTACAACTACCATACCGTCACAGGTTTTCCTCCCATGCCGCCGCTCTGGGCTCTGGGATTCCTGCATAGTCAATGGGGCTGGGATCAGAATACGGCCAAAGCACGCGCCCGGACCTATCGCCAGAAAGATATTCCGGTGGATGCCTTCATTCTTGACTTCGAATGGATGGACTGGGGTAATCCGGATGGCGAATTCAAGTGGAATCCATCCTCTTTTCCCGGCGGCATGACCGGCGCATTGCGTGACACGATGAATAGCATGGGAATCAAGCTCATGGGCATCCGTAAACCCCGCGTCCATACCGCAACCCCTGCCGGCGCATATTGCGAGCAGCAGAAATGGTACGTCTGGAAAGAGAATGACTACTTCAGCAACAAGGAGGTGGGTAACCTCAACTTTGATATCCCGGCCTGCCGGCAATGGTACTGGCAAAAGTTCGTCGACCCGGCCTACAACTCCTATGAGCGCGGTATCGTCGCCTGCTGGAACGACGAAGGCGGATACGGCAACTTCCAGAACTTTCACTGGCAACAGGGCCAGTATGAGGGACAGGTGGCAATGAACAACCTGCGGGTCTTCTCGCTCAACCGCAGCTACTTTGCCGGTGCGCAGCGTTTTGCCTACGGGCTCTGGTCGGGAGACATCGGTACCGGCTTTGGCTCGCAGACCTCACAATCGCTCTACATGCTGAGCTCGATCTGCATAGGCGCGCAGTGGTGGTCCATGGATGTCGGCGGCTTCGATGGCCATCCCACCAACGAGAACTACTTCCGCTGGATGCAGATGGGCGCCTTTGTCCCGATTTTCCGCGTGCATAGTAATCACGACGATCGCTCTCCCTGGACGTACGGCGCGGAGGCCGAACGTATCTGCACCGAGTTTATCCGCCTGCGCTACCAGCTCCTGCCCTACCTCTACGCCGCGTTTCGTTCGTCAACGACTCAGGGCTTGCCGCCGGTGCGGCCCCTTGTCATGGATTATCCCGGCGAGGCCACTACGGCCAACGAGCTGCGTTGCTGGATGTTCGGGCCAGACATGCTCGTGGCGCCTGTCACCACCGTTGGCGCAACTTCGGCGACCTTTTATCTGCCGACCGGCGACTGGATGAGCTACTGGAACGATTCGCTGGTGGCCGGCGGCAAAGAGGTGACTTTGAACTCGGGACGTGACCGCATTCCCTTGCTTGTCAAACGCGGGTCCGTTGTTCCCCTGCGGCCATGGGGCAGATTCTCAACCGACACCCTGGCACTCAAAGAGATCGCCTTCCACGTTTACTGCGGGGCAGCCGGGTCGGGCGCCTACTACGAGGATGACTACGCGACGCGGGAGTATGAGTCGGGCGCCTACTGTTCCATTCCCATTGCGCATACGTTAAGCACAGACGGCGACGTGGTGACCCTGGGCCCGCGGCAGGGCTCCTTTGCGCCCCGCCAACGCAGCGGCCAGTTTGTGTTCCACGGCAGGTCAGCCAAGCCCCTGGAAGTGCTGCGCAATCGCGTTCAGGTGCCCTTCGCCGACTCGGCAGCCTTTGCTCAGACGTCAAGCCCGGCATGGACATGGTGGCCGGGCAAGCGCCAGGTCGTGGTCAAAGTCAACGATCCTCTGGCACCCGGCGAACTGGTGGTGTCGCAGGTGCCGGTACTAGCACAGGGCGCCATGCGACGAGTCATGGGGACTGACGTGAGATTGCGTTCGTGCGACAAGCGCCCGGTGCTCGCCATTCGTTGCGCACCGAGCACGCAGGCAACGGTGCGGATACTGGACGCAAGCGGCCGCACGGCCTTTTCGTGGACCGGGTCTGTCCATGCAGGCGAGTTGCTGCTGCCCATGAGTCGGCTGGGATCGGGAACGTATGTATGGTCGGCGCGCATCGGTAATCGCGCGCTCGAGGGACGATTCGCTCTGCCCTGAGATCTGTATATGTCACCTTATTTTCCAGGAGTTGCTATGCGCTACATCGTCTTCCTCGGGATTCTTATGGTGCTCTTTTCCCGGAGTCTCTCCGCTTCGCCCAAAACCGACTCGATTGTCACCTTCCTGGGCGGCGCGCATGCCCAATTCGTCTGGCCGCGGTTTGCATGGTGCAACGACAACTACACGCCAAAAACCAAGGCAGCGGCCATGGCCGAAGGATTGTCGCTGATGCTCATGGATACTCGCACGGGCACGGAGCGCGCCGTCATGACGGGGCTGAAAGAGGCCGGCGAGCCTCGTATTTCCCGCTCGGGCAAGTGGGCCACCGTTGTCGAGGGGAAGAAGAGCTACATCGTGGACCTGACGGCAAGTACACCCGTCAAGAAGGTACTGCTTGACGCTGCAACCACCCCTGCCTACTACCTTGCAAACGCCTGGTGGATTGACCCCGCGACCGGCGATGAATATGTTTTCGCCACCGATTTTGTTGTTGACAAAGGAAGTACCGCAATTTGGAAATTCAAGGTCAGCGCCGACGGAACCGCAGGCCCCGCGACCAAAGTGAAGGTCAACAGCACCGAATATATTGTTGGTGGCATCAGCATCTCCGCGGACGGAAAGAAGCTTGGGGCAGCCTTCCCATGGCCCAACACGAAAATTCTCGACATTCCCAGCGGCAACCTTACCGATCGTCATTTCGGCGTGTTCGGCTGCCAACCTAACCTGGCGCCCGACAACAGCTACCGTTTTTTTCATTGTGAAGGAGATCACTTCGGCCTTATCATGTTTGGCTCGAACTTGCAGGACAATGCGTGGTGGTTTGTCAATCTTAGTATCAATCTTGCCGGCGTGCCGAATCCGAACAACGCAACCGCCATGGACTTCATGGCGCCGCGTTGGACCAATCACGTGCAGTACTACACCGCCCAATGCCCAATGGGGGACAATTATCGAAGCGAATGTGCAGACCCGTTGGGCAATACCTGTTATTTGAATTGGAGTTTGACCGCCACACAGGTGAAAAGCATGAACATGCTCGAGGTTCCAAAATTCTTCATTGGGAAATTTACCGCGGATTTCAAGTTGCAGGAGAAGTCGATGATGATAGGCGCTGATCCCCGCTACATGCAATACACCGGCGATGCCTGGATCTGCAGCGGAGTCACCGATGGGAAGCCCTGCCCGACAACGGCTTCCTCGAAGGCCATCCGCACTGACAACGCCTTTTCGGCACGAATTCAGCGGACCGGATCATCCGTGACCATCCATACCAGTTCAGGTGCATCCTCGGTCATTCGCGTCAGCGATGCCCGGGGGAAGGTCGTTCGGACCTGGAGTGGGTCGGGAACCTGCACTCTCGACGCGCAGAACCTCTCTGCAGGTGCGTATATGGTGTCGGTCGCCGCGGGAGCCCGTAGCGAAACAGTGCGATTGCTGCTTACTGCGCAGTGACTTCGTAAGAGCGGATTGGCAGTTTCGATCCGTTCCTGAAACCGCAAGGCAGAAACCTCTTCTGCCTGCTTTTTTTCCGTCAGCGACATTCCCCAGCAGACGCAGAGGTCCCGCACCTGAAGTGTGAAAGCTGTTCTGCCTGGTCCAGGTTCTTTGCGTCTCCTTGAATTCAGATCCTGCGCCCCCTCCCCAAGCAGTTTTCAGAACCCGGACGGCGCAGGGACGACGCAATGATGGCGGTTGGCCCCCCGTTCAACATCGAGGATGACCGGCTCTCGTATCTTGCGCAGATCCTGATCTTAACCCGCATAGAACTGACCTGTTTTGTATAGCTCCTTGAGTCTGCCGATTCTTTCGTGGATTGATGCGAGATTCTTTACATTTCGAGACTTCAATCAAGGAGCGATTCTGTTACAATGTGATGAGTGTCACAAACGCGGAAGCAATAGTGCGAACGGGCTCGTATCCCAGTCGCGCCCGCCAAGTGCGATGCAAATCTTCATTATTTGACACTAATCCGGAAGAAAAGAAAGCCGCAGATCATCACTCTTCGGCAATGCCTCGGGCGTATTCATTTAAAAGCCGCGCGCTGTGGATAATCGTCACTTCGTTTTGTCAAGCACTTTCACGAAACCGTGTGCTCCCACTCCCACTGCCTCCACCAGGGAATGCGAATTATCGCGCCGTCAATGTAAATCGGAAGCCAGACATAAGTGGAGTCGCAGGTATTGCCGTCGGTTGCCCAGCGATCGGCAATACCGATCACCAGAAATGATAGGTATTTCCTTCTTCGCCGTTCGCACAGTTTTCGCTCACCGTCTTCTGCTAATCGAAGCCCACGATGCACTCTGACCGCGACGTATCCGCCTTGTCTGGTTTCAGCAGCGTCACCGCTACCCCTAAAATA
>JBBRUI010000184.1:0-8978 GCA_038247945.1 Bacteroidota bacterium
AGTTCGTCAGCCCCATCGCCGTGCCGATGATCATCAAGATGGCGCCAACGAGGACCATGCTTTCGCGCATCACGCGGGGAATGTCGCGGAACAAATTCAAATCCTTGTAGATAAACACTTCAACCACCAGTACATAAAACGCCGTGACCGCAGCAGCTTCTGTTGCTGTAAATGCCCCGCTGTAAATTCCGCCAATAATAATAAACGGCAACGGCAACTCCCAGATCGCTGCGCGTGTCGAGCTTCTCACGTTTGCCCAGGTGAACGCCGTGGTCGGAACCTTCGCTTTCCTGCCCTGACGGATTCCGTACGCCGAAAGAATAACGACGAGAAGAACTCCCGGAATGAGGCCCGCAACAAAAAGTTTATCGATACTGATCTTCCCAATCAACGCGTAGAGAATAAGCGGCAGACTTGGAGGGAACAGCAGGCCGAGACTTCCGGATGTGGTGATGAGTCCGAGCGAAAACTTTTCGGGATACTGTTCTTTGAGAAGAATGGGCAGGAGTAATCCGCCAAGAGCAACAATGGTGACTCCGGACGCTCCGGTGAATGCCGTGAAGACGGCGCATGTCACCAGCACAACAACCGACAGTCCTCCCCGTATCGATCCGAAGAATGCGCGGGCGAGGTTCACGAGCCGCACCGGCGTTTTGCTCTCCGCAAGAACATAGCCGGCAAACGTGAACAGCGGAATCGCAACCAGAGTAGGGCTGCTGCAAATACGGTACAGCTCAACCATGACAGCCGAGGTCCCGATCCCTTCCGATGCAAAACTCATCATGGCAATTGCCCCGATGAGCGTAAAGAGCGGGGCGCCGAGTAAGGCGAACAAGAGCAGGAGTAATCCGACAACAAAGACACTCATGGCGCAACCTCTGCTTCTTTTCCGAGAAGCCGCATCACGTTCTCAACTACCTTCACAAGAAAATGAATGGCCATCAGGCCATACCCGGCCGGAATAACAATCAGCGCAACCCAGGTCGGGATGGAAAGAATAAGTTCGCTGCCCGACGCCTGTTCATCCCGCAGAAACACAAGCGCGGCATCGGCGAGATACCAACAGACAACAATGGCGAAGAGTGACGTGAATATTTGGGCTATCGCTTTCCATCGGGGAGAGAAGAACTTGGTCAACGCGTCGATGCTGATGTGCCGTTCTTCATGTGTGGCAATTGCGGCGCCCATGAAGCCCACCCAGATCACGAGGTGGCGGACGAGCGTGTCCGCCCAGAGCAAACCGGTTCCGAAAAAGTTGCGGAGAATAACCTGCAGAAATGAAAGGACGATCATTGTGCCAAAGAAGAGGACGAGGAATGCGGTCTCTGCTTTGACAAGATTCCTATCGATGGCGCGCAGCAGCGTCATTTCTTAGTGCCGCTTTTTTCTCCGGGGGATTTTGCGGGTGCCGGCTTAGAGCGGAAGTCGACGAGCGATTTTTCAATGCGGGTAAGAAAATCATGATCATACAGCGGGCCAACCAACGCTTGCCGGGCTTTTTTGCCGGCAGCAACATATTCTTCAACAGTCTTGGACGATGTTACGTCCACCAGCTGAATGCCGCTTTTTTTCAACGTAACAATCGCATCGGCGTTTTCTTTTCTGGATTCAAGCGTGAGATTGCGCATATATTTCTTGCCGTTACGGACGAGAATCTCCTGCAAGTCGGTGGGCAGCTCATCGAATTTTTTCTTTGTGATCACAACCGCGCCCGATGCATCTGCAAGCGGTAGGTTCATCATATACTTCACGCGTGTATTCCATTGTAACACCAGCGCGGCGAGCGGCGAGGTGTACGCGCCGTTTATGAGTCCCGTTTGCAGCGATGTCAACACGTCGATGACGGAAAGCGGAATCGGGTTAATGCCGAGCGCTTTGAATGTTGCTTCGGCAACTTTATCACCTTCCCACATCCACATCTTTACGCCATTCATGTCGGCAAGTGTCCGCACCGGCGTATTAGTCATGACATACACCCAACCGACCTCAGCCCACCCGAGCAGCACGTATCCGTTTGCGCGGAACGCATTATCGAACTCTTCGGCGAATGCATTGTAGATATGATCGACCTCGTCGTAATTCTGAAAAAGGAAGGGAGAATCAAGTATGCGGACTTTGGGAACGATCTCTCCAAGCCCAAATCCGGTAAGTCCCGCGCTCTGAAGCTGGCCGAGGCGCATTTTGCGCAGAACATCCTTGTCCTCGCCCTGCACACCGCCCGCGTAAATCTTGAAGCCCAGCCTGCCACCGCTTTCTTTGCGGACTGCGGCATCGTACTCGCGCAACAGATTCGTCCACGTGCTGCCTTCAGGCGCAAGCGAGGCGAACTTGATTGTGTATTGCTGGGCGTTAGTAATTCCAACGAGTAAAAAAACAATTCCAACGACGAGCGACCAATGACGTTTCATTTATTCCCTATTCGATTATTATGGGATTGATTTGACAAAACGATTAAGCGAGCGACGATTTCGAAGGCGGGAATAATCCGAAACCGGAATCTCAAGTCTTACTGTTGGCTCCGGAATTGTTTTTCCCTGTTCGAGCATTAATTCAAGCAGCGATATCTTAACACCTTGGAGTTCTTCCAAAGCTTCCGCAGGAGAATTCGCATACCCTTTGCACCCGCTCAACATAGCAATAGAGGCACAGTACATGCCGTCCTCCGTTCGTTCGATATGAATTGGATAATCGAGTGACAGATAATATCGATAACCCTTCTTCATCCGAATCGATCGACCAGACCCTTCGCTTCGCTCAGGGTTTATTGTCAAAACAACTCCTCCTTCTTCGCCATCAGCAGCTTTGCTTTTTTCTTTGCAATCGCATTGCCCAGACGAAACTTCGGCAGAATATCCAACGATGCTGCTTCCACCTGTGTCAGCAAGGTTGTGAACAGCGTGTCGTTCAATGTTTGCGCAGCATACGACTTCGCATAGTACACTTGCGTCATCAGGAACTTGCCTTCATTTAAACGCATTGCCTTCTCGAAATGTTTCCGCGAGATTTCCGGATCGCCGCCAAGGAATTTAGAACGGCTGCCGTAGAGTGTGCCGAGAAAAAGATGCGCTCCGCCATAATAGAAGGATGAATCTTTTTCCGCAACGAAGTTCATCATGGCCTCAATCTTCGGGATGGAAGCAATAGCGTCCGTGTTGGTAAGTGAGATGTTCAGATAACTCCCCATTGCAAAGGCTGTCCAAAAAATTCCCGGCACATCATTCTTTGATTTCTTCTGCAACGCAGATTTCAAATCATCCGCGGAGCCGTTCATTGCTTTTTTCAAATCCGAATCCTGTTCGAGGATGCGCATGCCGAAATCACGCGCACGCAGATAGAAGACACGTGCACGCCCGACATCAACATCTTCAACAAATCCCAGCGCATAGCTGGAGTATCCTTCAGCAAGCAGCTTCAGCAGGCGTTCGTTTTCCGGATCGTTCTTCAGCATTACTTCGAGAAGTTTCAGATTTGCAGGCAATGCCTGTTCAGCGAACTGCAGATCGGATTCCTCCGTCATGGCGTCAAATCCGTCGTTGACTATGCCGCCAACGGAGCGGACGGCAATGGTTTGAATGCATCCGGATGAAAGGAGGACTGCAGAGAGTAAAATCAGAAAACGCAAGTTCATTCAAGTTCCGAAAAATTGGTGGGAAAAAGATAGGCATAAATGGAAAAGATTCCAACGCCAACTATTGACAACCATCGACAGCCAAATTATATTACACACAGATTTCCATCCTTCAGTACAGCTCGTGTTGTGCGACGCAGGCTCTTCGACCGGCGCAGCGAACTTCCCGCCTCACACCACATTGCTTTTTCGTGTTCTCATCCTTAGACAACAACGTCAAGTTGCCTGTTGTTTTTTGATTGCACATTCATGCAGAAGTCGGACTAGCATAATGGAATTTTTTCGGAGGAAATTTGATGGAACTATGGGAGAGAGAATTCGAAGCAAAAGCCTATGTGATCTTTTTTCGCAATGGCAGCGTGGGCATTTGGCATTCGAGTTTCGCAGAGCCGTTGGACACGCAGATGCCGGAAGACCAACAAATCGAGCGTCTGTTTCTTGAACCGGTTATCGACTACTGCAACAAACCGTTTGCGAAAATGTACGGCTTCGCTTCTCCAAGCGAGTTGTATGGCACTCGATTACTCCTCTTTGCAAGTGAGAGGGATGAAAAGAATATTGCAACTATTCGTACGTTTATCCGTTCGGGCTACAATGCAAAGAACCTTGAAACCCACGAGATCGACCGAGAGGGCAACCCTCACTGGTTTGTCAACGACGTTCAAAGTGAATTCGCTGGCGGAAATCTGATTGGTATCTGGGGCATGCAACATGAGATTACGCAACACAAACGGCTGCACGATGAGCGGGAGAAGATACGGCGCGCCACATCTACTCAACAATTTTTGCTCCTGCAGCTTCTCGCAGACGGGTATGATGTGAAAGCGGCTGCGCACAAAATGGAAATTGCAGTAGGAACCGCTCGCATTCACTTAGCACGGCTGTTGGAAAAATTCGATATTCACACACAGGAAGAGCTTAAGACCCACGCGCGCTCCTTGGGCATTAGCCATTCCAACCCTCTCTTAGGTGCATCGTTTACCGATATGGGAAAGTGGAGATTTCCCTCAAGAAAAAGTAAGTGATTTACTTACATAAATGTAACTGATTCACTTACATCGTGCGCTTGACTTTGCCCGCGCGGACATAGTATATTTCGGTGAAGTTCTTTGACGCCAAAGGTGCAAAAAGTTCTCTTCCGTTCTGTTGCCTTCCTTTTTTGAACACAGCGTTCTTTGCCACTCCGTTTTTACAACCCTTAACTCCATTTGAGGACATGCTATGCATACGCGTTTGATACCATTCCTTCTTTTAGCAGCGGCAATTCTTTCGTGTAAGAAAGATGGGCCTGTTGATAACGGCAAGCCGCCCTGTGGATCGAGCGACCCGCTGATTGTCGCCGAACCTTCCTATGATAGTCCTATCTGGCACCCAAGCGGTCAGTTTATCGGATTCAACCATACACCCTTAGTGGTTATCACGTACCCGTATGGAGAAGGCTGCTGGGGTGACCAACTCTTTAATCGCAATTCAACCGGGTTCTGGCTCATTGATACAGACGGAACAAACATGCGACGGATTTTTCCTTACAAGCTGCAATCACCTGCATGGTCGCCGGACGGCCAATGGATCGCGTTTGTTGCCGACGCACAGATTTTCAAAATGCAGTTTACTGGAATGACATTTGACACGACAACGATAACACAACTCACGTTTGGAGGACGCAACTTTCTGCCCGCGTGGAGCGCCGATGGACAGTGGATCGCGTACAACAAATCGATATGTGAAGGCCCGAACACCTGCGGTATCTGGATTATGTCGGCGTCAGGTCAAAATCATAGGTTTTTGGCAAGTTATGGGAATTATCCGAATTGGGATCGCCATACAACGAGAGTCCTTTACCTAACTCCTACAATCACAGAAACGGGTCAAACTCTAGGCGATTCGGTCTGGCAATTCGATATCATTTCCAATGCAAGAATTTTGCTGACGGCTGTCAGCGGTATAAATTTGGATAACCGCCATCCCAAGTATTCTCCCGATGGGGCGAGGATTGCGTTCTGGTCCAACAGTAATCTCTGGATCATGGATTCCACAGGAACAAACTTGAGACAATTGACAGCAGAAGGTGTTACCACCGACTTTGGAATCCCTTTTAGCTGGTCGCCGGATGGTACTCAGATTGTCTATACACGGTATCAGTCGAATAAATGGACGTATGCCAACGGAGTGCTGTGGATATTGGATGTGAACTCCGGAGCGCAACGGCAGCTAACATTTAATCCTTGATCGGAAAGGATCATTGTAGAACAAAGGCGGTGGTTCGTGATGAAAAGAAAGAAAATGTTGATGCGCTCTCTACTTCATATGGTGCTCGGTTTTCTCGTGGTATTCTTGAGCAACTGCAAAGACAACGGCAATCCGCTCACTGCAAAGAAACCACCTTGTCCCCCCTTCTTAACTGTCTCAAGACCGCCCTATGACAGCCCCATCTGGCATCCAAGCGGACAGTTTATCGGGTTCAACCACACTCCATTGAAGCGCGTTACTTATCCATACGGCGACCTCTGTCAGGGCAACCAAGAGTTCGACGGGGATTCGTCCGGCTTTTGGTTAATCAATGTCGATGGTTCAAACCTGCGGCGAATACTCCCCTATACTCTTCAAACCCCGACGTGGTCACCGGATGGGCAATGGATTGCGTTTGTTGGCAACCGGCGGATTTTCAAAATGAGGTTTACCGGTTCGTCATTTGACACGACGACTGTCGTGCAATTGACTAACACTGGAAGCGATTTTTTCCCTGCTTGGAGCCCCGATGGACAGTGGATTGTTTTTAGTTATTCTGTTTGTAATGACAGTGTCCCTTGTGGAGTTTGGTTGATGACTCAATCAGGAACAGGCTTACGCCATATTGCAAGGTATGGATCAGGTCCAAGTTGGTTTCCTCATTCGCTCAACCTACTTTATGGAACCCGTGCAGTCCTAGCAAATGGGCAAGCTATTGGTGATACGATATGGAGTCATGATCTTATCACAAATTCGAGAAGAATAGTTGCGGTTATCTCTGGGCCCAACTACGATACAAGGCATACACAAATCAATTCTGATTCGACAATAATTGCATTCACCTCAGCACAAGGTTCCATATTTCCGAGCCTTTGGATCATGGATGTTAACGGCTCAAACAAGAGAAAGCTGATCAGCGAGTGGGTTGACGTATCATTCGGAGTCCCGTTTTGTTGGAATCCGAGCGGCTCAATGATTGTCTATACACATTACAGATCGGACAATTACGATTATGCAAGCGGCACTCTTTGGCTCGTCAATACAAGAACAGGTGAAAGGAAGCAGCTTACGTTCAATATTCCTCGATGAACAAGCACGAAAGGAGGTGAACGAGTATGAAACAGAGATAACAAAGCCCCCGCGACAACCGCCCAAGAATACTCTCTGACAGGAGAAGTTATTATCGGAACAGTACGTCTTCGAGGGCTTTTGTTTTGTCTTAAGATAAACCAGATTCTGCCAAATATCAAATCACGTTTTGATGATAAACGACAAGGAGAATCCCCATGAATACGAATATGAATACACTGCTGAGAATCATTTTTTCGATTCTCATGACCAGTCTTGTTTTGGTTCCCGTTTCTTTCTCGCAGCAAGATCCCTCCAACGAGATTCTGGTCTATTTTACGTCCGGTGTTGAAAGGATAAACGGCAGCAATGGAGCCAATGTGACTTCGCCAAGGATTCGGGGTTTGCTAAGTCGTCTGAATGTTGCGACTTCAGCAGCAAACTCGGCTTTTCCGAATTTCAATGAATCGGATACAGTTCGAACGCTGAACGATGGACGGCAAATCAAACGAATGAACATGGCGAAGGTTTTCAAGATCAGGATTCCCAATGCTGCCTTGCGTCAACAACTGCTTGATTCGTTGTTGAATCTGCGCAGTGTTGTCACCTTCGCAGAGCAAAACGGGACAGTAGGCCCAACGGTTGTCCCGAACGATACCCACTACCAGTCATATCAGTGGAATCTGAAGCCATCGAGGATGAATGCCGAACAAGCATGGGACATCTATACGGGTAACAGCAGCAACTACATTGCAATCGTTGACGGCGGCATTGATGGAACACATCCAGACCTCAGCGGTAAAGTTTCCGGTGACGCAGGCTGGGGATGGGGAGGTCATGGGATTCATGTCGGCGGCATTGCGGCAGCTTATTCGAACAACAGCACAGGGGTTGCTGGAGTCGACTGGAACGCCCAACTGCACTCTCAACGTGTTGACCAAACAGATGACGCTGGGACGTATCAGGCAGTTGTGGATGCGGTCAACTACAGTCCGACGTTTTTGTGTTGAACAACAGCTGGGGGCTTCTACCCTTCGGTCGTTATTCAACAACTGTCAGGGCTGCGTTTGCCTATGCATACAAAATGAATCGAACAGCAGTTGTCGCTATGGGAAACAACAATGGCAGCCAAACGCAATATCCGGCTGGCTTTGGTCAAGGTATTTTTGCGGTGGGAGCGACAGATGGGAATGACGTAATCGCTACTTTCTCGAACACTGGTAACCATATTGACGTTGGCGCACCAGGTGTTTCAATTCTCTCCACGTATAGGAATGGCAATTTCCCAGGAGATCCAAATTATCATTTCGACGGAGGAACATCTATGGCGTCTCCTCATGTTTCGGGACTCGCGTCACTGATGAAAGGATTCAATCCAAACTTATACAACGATGACATCGAAAACATTCTCCAACTGTCGGTCGACAAGGTGGCGGGAATGGGCGGTCAAGACTGGACATCAGCCTACGGATATGGTCGCGTCAACGCAAAGAAAGCGCTTGATTACCTGCGCCCACCGTATGTTTTGCAACAACGCCTAGCAACAGGCGGCGGAACCGACGTGGGACAAACAGGGCAGTATTGGATGTCCGTGTTTGGCGCATACGGACTTGCCGATGGATGGTACATCGTCAAACGGCACACTGTGCAGAAGTGGGTCACGTTTCCGTACACTGTCAATCCAAAAGTGTGGGGGCGTGGCATCGGAACGAACGGATGGTCTGCCGAAAACCCGAACTTTGGGATGGGCTTCTCGGAACTCGTTGCAGGCAATGTAACGAACACGTCAGCGTTGATAAATACGTACGTATACGAAGTCTGGAATTCTGCCGGTCAGTGGGTCGGGTGGCGCCCAACCACTCCGCAAAACGTAATGGTGGCATACAGCGTTCTGGGAACAAATCCTTCTCCGCCCACTGTTGAAATTTCGGGCCCACAGGACCTGATGAAGGGACAGGGCGGAACGTGGACTGCAAACCTTACAGGCGGATCGGGGAATTTCTCATACCAGTGGTACATCTCTACCTGTGGCGGTTGCTGGTGGGACGCGCTA
>JBBRUI010000185.1:0-8965 GCA_038247945.1 Bacteroidota bacterium
CTTTAGAGGAGGAAGGTATCGTGGATGATCTCTTGAAGGGTTTCTTTCTGCTGGCAATGGTTTCAAATGTATTGATTCGGATACCGTTCAGTTTGGCCGCGAGGCGCGGCAAGGTCGCCCACAATCGCAAGAATGCGATCGAAAAGATTTATCTCATAAAGCAGCAGAGGCCGGATAAACCATTCAGTTTTGTCTGCTCCGATCTGGCACATATCAGCAGCTATGCGCATGTGAGCAATACTGCCTTTAAAATTATGAAGCGATTGATTCCCGGACCCTATACGTTTATTCTGCCTGCACAGCGAATGAAGCAGTTGCCGAAACTTTTATTGTCAAAGAGGAAAACCGTAGGGATCCGTGTGCCGGCAAGCCCGGTAGCGCAAGCGCTTGTAAAGGGACTCGGTCATCCGGTTCTTAGTACAAGTGTAACACTGCCCGATGGAGAAATCCTGAATGACCCGTATGAAATCATCTCCTCGTTTACCAGCAGAGTCGATTTGATACTCGACGGAGGCACGCTTGTCTCCGAACCTTCTACTGTTATTGACCTGACGGGTGATGAACTTGAGATTGTTCGTTTCGGTTCAGGCAACTTTGATTCCCCTCTCTAGCAAAAAAAACGGAAGAAGTTCTTCACTTCTTCCGTCTGTTCGAACGATCATCAAAATTCGCTTACGCTATTGATGATATGCCTGGCTTATCCAATGGGGAATCGGCCGTGTGAGCGGGACTTGAGTTCCGGTTATGTAGAAATCATCCGCTGAGTTGCCCGTAAAGTACGCGCCATTCCATCGAGCAATGGATTGAAACTCCGGAATTATACCAGTGGAGCGGTTCCCGGGAAATGGATCAGTTCCTGTGTATGTATAATTTCCATATCGAACAGCATCAATAACTCTCCCTGTAGCATCCTTAAGTATAATCTGGTCCGATTGCCTCAGCAAGAATTTGTAATATCCAATCACAACTGCATATGTTGAATCATCTGCACGAATGACTTCCTCAATAGAACCTGCGAAGGCCGGACTTGCCGGTTGGCGATTGGGAAGTCCAGTTATGGCATACAACGGGAAAGCATATACTTTCGGTCCGCTGCCGGGGCCAAAATCTGTATACGTTTCCAGTAAATTTTGGCTGCTTGCAATCGTAAGAAAGGCGTAACCGTTAAGACGAAATCCCGGTACACCCCCCGGAACTCCAGCCAAAATTCCGAACGTTATCGAAAAAATGCTATCCTTTTCACCTATCAACTGTGGTGTCCCCCTTGGAGCCGTGAAATTCGTATCAATTAGAAAAGCTACGCGATACTGCCGCGTTGTAAACGTGAGGCTCCATCCGAGAAGACTAACCGTATCGGGTTTTGGATTGTAGAGTTCAATCCACGAAAAAGCTCTCTGATTGCTTTCCGGAAGTGTGAACACTTCATTGATAACAACATGGTTTGCCGGCTTGAGAATCGGCTGCGGCGGATCTTCGGTCACGAGTTCACACGATGTAAGAACCAACGCAAGGCTGACAGAAACTGCAGCAGTAGAGAACAATCTGTTATAGTCTTTGAATGTCATACTCAGAAACCCAGTTCTAGTGAAAACATATGAGTAGCAGGTAGCGTGATGTAATTTGTGTAAGCATAGTCGACGTGCCCTACCAATCCCAGGCTCTTCAAATCCATGCCGAGCCCCGCACTCCAATTTTCAGCATCATAATTGAACCGATAGCCGCCGCGAAACGCGAGAGTTTCCATCACAATATATTCCGCTCCCACATTGTACTGTTCATCGGAGTCATTGGGTCGGCCCACCTGAAGGGCCAAATACATTTTATTATCCTCCTCATCAAGGAGAGTGGTTCGGGCACCAAAGCGAAGAACCGTGGGAAGAGAATAGGTTTCACTGAGGTATGTAAGGTCTCTTCCCAGGTTATTTACAGAGATTCCCAATCGGGTCCTCAGAATTGCCACGTCGTACAACGTCCCGATGTCAAACGCAATCGAGTTTGCTGCGATTTCTTTGTTGTAGAGATTCGATTTGATGTACTTTGCACTTAACCCGATTCCGAAATCCTGGCTGATCTGACGGGCATACGAAAACACGTATGCCATATCGAACGCCTTGAATTTCTCACCTGTGCCATCAGGGAAGGCAGGGGTACGGACGATCATATCGTCCGTCGAAAGCATGATAACACCAAGGCCGAATGTTCCCCACTCCTGCAGGTTGATTGCTCCACCGACGAATGAATGGGAAATATCCGCCCACCATTGGTTATAGGTGGCGCCAACGGAGAAATCCGTGATGCTGAGTGTTCCTGCCGGGTTATAAGGAATCGACAGGGCGCCTTCAGCCAGAGCAGCTTGTGCATTTCCCATGGCGGTCGCTCTCGCATTGATGGGCAGCTTGAGAAACTGCCCCGTGACCGTGCCGGATCTGTTGCCCGCCTGTACGTTCCATGCCAGTGTAGCAGCAACGGCAAGGAGGAGAACGATTCGTCTGTTTGTCTTCATAAGGTCTCTCATCGAATTATCACAAATTTGCCTGTCTGCAAACCAAGCGAGGATTCAACTGTAAAAATATATATGCCGCTCGCCAATGCACGGTTGCTCTCACTTACCAACGGGACTTCACGGTCACCCACCGGAAAACCGCCGGCTCCGCCATCGTGGTCAACCGTTCTTACCAAGTCACCCGCGAGCGAAAAAATCTTTATGGTACACTTTACAGGCAGATTGATGAATTTTACCTTCCGCTGGTTCTCATCCCATTCAGTGTTCAACCCTTCGTAGCCACCGCTTTCAAACGTATAATTCTTGTCGGTCCGATACGGATTCGGAACCACGGCAACTTGACCAACTTTTTCTGACACTGAGAATGGTATGCTCAGCGAAATGACGTTGGATTCTATTTTCCCCGTTGTAGCGTCTCTGATAAATTTCCCTGACTCCAATGGATCCACGGGCACTTCAACAGTTCTAACCACACCGCCGATCACAATTTGTTGTTCTACAAGATTCGGGATTGACTTTGATGTCACAGAGTACGTGTACACTTTCCCGCGGACGAGGTTCGAGTCGATAAACTCATACTCCAGACCAGTGTTATACTCAAACGAATCCGTAGGAACATCGACTTGCTTTATCAACGTGAAGCTGTCATCCGGAGGTATTGGCCTTGAAGCGCTCACCGGGAATTCACTTCTCCATAATTTGTAGGCCTCAAAATTTCTCCCGCCCCGGCTACAGTCATAACCCGGCGGAGAATTGGTGATTCGATCAGGATACCGACGGGCAACCTGATTTGTACTATCCCACGTAGTTTCAGGATTTGGCCTTCCGGTAGGTCCTACCGAATCTTGTGGAGTCCACCGCCAGTTCAAGTGAATCTTTCTAAAGCCGACTGTAGCCCGCAAAGGAGGGGATGGCGGAGTCGGAGGAAGTCTTATCCCCTGATTAAGATATATATCCAAAGCCCGCGACGCGTTTCGCTGCATAATGCGTAAATGGTTGCCTGCCGGATCGTATCCTGAAACAACGGCCACAGCAATTGTCAGACTATCACGCGTCTGGGCAAAGGGTCGGAGAGTGAACGGTCCGAAACTAAACACAAACCGCGAATCCGAAAGCTGCGGAAATTCATCGGGGTTAATAATGTTTGAACTCAACATTTGATATTTTGCTGCATCGCCCACCGGCGTCTGTGGGCCGGGAAACCATCGGAACGCATACCGCAGAGAATCCAAAGAGCGCGAAGAAGTTTTTAGAAGTGCGCACCCAATAGGGGTCGAACCCCTGTCCGAAGGATTGTGAACGTACGCCGTTCGGGAGTTTTGAAAGTATCCGGTAAAATTCCTCTGAGCGTAATTTGCGACTGCGTTTGGGCCAACATCTGCCTCAAAGAAGAACCCTACATACGTACTATCTATGTTCTTAGTACCACGATTGAAAATCGTGAATTCAAGAAGCATTATTGCTTCCGCGTACGGGTCGTTAAACACGTATGAACGTTGATATACTTCAAGATTCAGCGGTACGTGCCCCGTTATCCGGCGGGTGTAATCGTTGTACTTCATGTACCGTTCATCATCCGCTATTGGTTTGTATTGGGTGGTGCCCCAATACTGATCCCAGCCATTAGGCTTTGCAGTACCTTTACGGCCTCTCCAAATAGTATCGGCCGGACTGCCCCCCGGAAAGAATTCATTCAAAGGCGCCACCCACCCTTCGTACGCAAAAGAAACCCCGCGAACCTGGGGCGATGTTCCGACACGTGCGGTGTCGAGTTTTCCCCCAATCCAAATTCCGGAACCAAAGAGGTGCTCATAGGGCTGACCAGCCGGGTACTCGACGCCGAGAAGGCCCGAAGCAACTGTCGGGTTCCCATTAGGATATGCCTGACGCCCCATCACACCCTGGTTATTCATCTGGACTTTCATCGAAAAGCCGGTGTTTACGCTGACAACGTTCTGGCTCCACACGGTCGTCGCAAGCAGGGATACAACAGTAATCGTTGCGAGTATTCGTCCTGCTTGAACCTTCTGTTTGCAGCTCGTAGTTAATTCCATAAGACTTTCATCCCAAATGTAATTTGTCGTGGAGAACCAAAAATAAACGGTGGTACACGGGCATCGAATGATGATGAACCGGCGGCGCCACTCCATGGATAGGCGTAGCGTTTCCCTGTCGGGCTGAAATCGCCGTAGACATACGGAGCACCCGTTGCATTGTTGAATCCGCCCGCACTGAGGTTGACGTTCCGGCGGTTAAGCAGGTTGATGACATCAAGCTTAAAGAGCACGTTGAGTGTCTGGAAGAAATTAAATCCCTTTTCTAAAGAAAGATTTATTTCCGATGTGAGCGGGCCATTGCCGGTATTCTTCAGGTACTGATCGGCAAGAGTTCGCTCAAGGTTAAATGGCGTGTATGGAAATCCGCTTCCAAATCTCCAAGTAACGGAGGCGCTGAAATTGTCTATCGGAATTCCGAACAACTCATATTCTTCGTTCGGTTTTACGCGGTACCCGAGAAACAGATTGATGGAATGTTGTTGGTCAATATCCAACCGCGTTTCTCTGGGCAGACCGAACAGTTGCGGCGTCACCTGCACGATAAATGGATCGGCGGCACGCCCTTTTGCAAGCTGGAATGTGTAATTGATGCTTCCCGAGTAATGATCGCTCAATCCCTTTTCGATAATGATCTCAAATCCACGTGTGCTTGCATAATCAAGGTTGATGTACCGTGTTAAACTCCTGCCGCTTAACTTCAACGGTTGCTGAGCTGCAAGGTCGAAGACGTCCTTGTAAAATCCCGTGATCTGGAGTGAAAGATCTTCGAATATGAGTTGCTTGAAACCCGCTTCATACTGTATTGTCCGTTGGGGCTTCATTGCCGGATTCCCGACGTAATTAGTGACGGTCCTGCTGCTATCATAAAACGGATCATGGAAGTACTGGTCCAGGTCGGGATATTGGAGTTGATGGCCGTAATTAAAATAGAAACTCGCTTTCACTGAAATGGGATACGAGATGGCGAGCCGCGGGCTGAAACTTCCTTTGCCGATCGCCTGTCCAAAAGTTCTGGCTCCCAACCATTCAGCGCGTGCATATGGTGTTGTCGGGTCTGTATCATTGATAACGGCCTCATACCGCTGAATGAAAGCCGGGTCGAACACTTGCTTTCCAAGATAAAAGAAATCGTACCGTATGCCGAGCTTAATATTGATTCCCGGGAAGTCGATGTTATCTTGAATCCACGCCCCACCACGGCTCGGGGTATTGTAGCTTACCCACCGGCCAAGACCGTATGTGGGATACTCTCCCCGCGGAATCGAATCAATATATCGGTCGGGAGATTGCGGATACGAAATCTGCGTAGTTTGGTATTGCTGATAATAGTATTCGACGCCGGTTTTAAGAAAGTGAATCGGGTGTACTTGAGATTCAAAGGCGATCTTGCTGCTCCAGTTTTGAGTTCTTCCCTTAAACCACGACTGTGCACTGCCGACATCGAAGAAACCATCGTTGTTCGGATCCCTGAAGGAGGAAGCAGAAAAATCGGTCACAAGAGAATACTGGTCAGGGGTGAGATTCCCGATTGTTATGTTCCGCTGATTGTCTTGCCGGCTTATGAACGCGCGCAATTCGGTGTTCGTTCCGAAGAAATGTTTGTACTGAAACACGTCCTGCGTTTGGAGGCTTACCTGGCTTGTACTGGAATCATATCTGTCGCGGTACTGGAAAAGCCCTGTTAAACCGCGAGTCGATGAAGCGTTGGCGCGATAAGCGTACGAAAGCTGGTCGCCTGTTCCCGAATTGTATGTCAATTTAAGATTGTAGGCAAATTCATTGTTCTGCCTGTCCAAATATGTAAAACCAAGGCTGTTGAGCAAGCTGCCGAAGAAGCCGGAGAACCGAACCTTGCGTTTCAGCGGATTGTAAAAACTTGACGTACTAAAAGAGAACGGTCCGTCTGACTGATTAAAACTTCCGCTGGTGAAGAAACTTATCTTGCCTGGAAATTCGGCGCCCATCGCCGGTAAGAGATAGGAAGTAAGCGGCTCGGGACCACTCAAGCTTGCTGCATAATACCGCTCTCCGAAACTTGCTGATGTAATACCGTCGGTGCGGTACTGTGCCGAACCCGAGAACTTCTCTGCGCCGGATTTTGTCGTAATATTCACGACACCGGACTGAGCATTGCCGAACTCCGCATCCAAACCGCTCGTTGAGGTGCTCACGGATTGGATTGCATCCGCGGGCAAGCCGGCACCTGTTGTCGCGCTTCCGGAATATAATTGTTGCAATAACTGATTGGCATTATCCGCACTCACGCCGCCACCGCTCACGTCATTCACCACAACGCCATCAATCATAATTTGAGTCTCGTTTGCTCTCCCACCACGAAGGAACAGTTGGCCTCCGAATTTCACGACGCCTGCCTGCAACGCCAGAACATCACTAACGCCTTTCAGATTGGGAAGCTGGTCAATTTTATCGCGATTGAAAGTCTGATCGCTTGCGGTTTTTTTGACGTCGATAAGTGGTCGCTTGCCTTCGACCGTAACGCCTTCCATTTCAATCTCCGTGCTAGCAAGTCTTACGTTGTACACTGTGGTCTCATCGGCATCAATCGCGACATTTTGCACTTCGGCGGTTTTGTATCCTACAGATGAAATACGAAGGGTATATTTGCCGGGTGTAATCCCATTAATAAGATATTCCCCTTTAGGATTTGTTGCCCCACCCCTACCGCTACCAACGATCAGAATGTTCACTCCGGGGAGTACGTCACCGTTGGAAACATCTGTTACCTTGCCGCTGAGATTACCCGTAGTTCCGGCCCTAGCTCCTCCCGTAAGCGTAAAGGATAAAAGTAAAATAGAAGAAACGATACTTTTCATTCCGGTAGACTTATGCATGCATTTGTCTCCTCTGTCAAAACTGTCGCAACGAAATCTATAATTGGAAAACATCGGCCACCGCCTTTCGAAACATTTGGATTACAGGGCTCTTCTGTCCATAATACGCGGGCCATCCAAAATACACAACGGAGAACGTTCGTTGTTCCAAGCCACGGGGAGGAGGTGCCTGGAAGCGGACCCCGACGGGCAACCCCTCGAAAGCCGGGTTGTTGGTGTAAGAATCAAACGTTGATATGGTTTCCCCAAAAGTACGCGGATAATTTAGGGAGATAAATCTCATTGCCGCGCCTGAATCAGCAGAAAATGGAATCTTTGCGGGATCAAGCAAAACAGAAGGATATCCAAGTCTCCCGTGTACTCCGGCAAAGTCCCTGCCGTTGTTTTGTTGGAGGGGTATCTGAGAAGGCGGATTTATATGCAGAACCGATGACGCGAACGCGTCGAAATTATTGAACGCCTTCAAAATATCCGGAATACCGCTAATGATGAGATTTCCACCGACAGTGAGATATCTGTTGATGTATGCCTGCTTATCAGCATCCAGCTTATAAATCCCCGAGCCCAAAATTGGAAGCGGCGTTTCAAGCAGATAGATGACCAATGAATATTTCCCGAATGTTACATCGGTGGGGAATCTGTCGGCCGGCAACCGGGGAGTTGCAATGGTGAAGAAATCATACTTACCTGCTTTACCGAGAGAGTCTAGGATTTCCGAATAGAATGCCCTAACCTTATTGGTATCGATGCCTGTTATGGATACAGCATTGTTTGTATGCGGACTGCCGTTGATAACGAGAATTCTTTGAACATAATTCGGATCATTAAAATCAGGGATGATTGCCGTGAACTGCCGCGAGACAACGGGACTGATCACTCCCCATCGGTTTTTCGCTCTTGCATAAAAAGTATGAGTCCCGCTCACGATCGGCTTAAAACTTAAGGCCGTGACGTGGGCAAAGTCGTCCGAAGTCCAGGGAGACCAATTCACTGTGTCATCCACCGACCATGAAAATGTTAGATTTTGGGTATTATTTGGATCAAGAGAACGCAGCCTGAAGCGCAGACCGGGAAAACGATCAGTTGCATACCGGATGACAAGAGAATTCGCAGCCGGGATGCTATCGATTAGAACGATATTGCCCGGAGAAACAAGCGTCCAAAGATTGACGACTGCAGGCGTTGGATCTACCGCGTCTCTATTATCAATAGAGACAACTTCAAATCTGTGCAGGTTGCTATCAATAGGAGAGTTGAAAATAAACGTTCCTGTTGTGGGGGTTTGCAGAACCAGTCTGTCAAGACCCACGAGAGAATCTGTTGGCGCGGTCCCGGTTTTATATGGTACCAGGAACGGCCTCCTCGTAAAGAGCGAGTCCCCGATTGATCGAACGATGCTCGTATCAGTGGGTCCCAGCGTTACTAGAAAATTATAAATATTAAAAAGCGACGCCGGCGTTCCCCGTACAGCGATGACATTTTCCCATCCTTGCCTGGAAATATTCAGGATGGTTGTCCAACCTGTAGACCCCGACGGTTGTCTACGGATATAA
>JBBRUI010000186.1:0-8923 GCA_038247945.1 Bacteroidota bacterium
CTCTGGTTTTTCGGCATTCTTTGGTGTAAAGAAATTATAGAAATCCTCTTTGGTATTTATTGCAATTGTATTTTGTTCTCGCATTGCGAGTGCTTTATCAAACAATCCTTTTTGAATTTCATTGAGCAGGTCGATAACGGTAACATTGACAGTCAGCACTTTTGGGATCTTATGGATGCCCTGCCCATAGAAGCGATCCCGCAAATTGAGAGTGTTTTGTTACAGCGTGTGCTAAGTCTTTACAACATTAGCACCGATACGCTTTTCTTTGACACAACAAACTTTTTCACCTACATCGCCACTACCAACACGCGTTGTACCATTGCAAAGCGTGGTAAAAACAAGCAACATCGCCAAGATCTTCGACAAGTGGGATTGGCCCTGGTGGTGAGTAGAGAAGACTTCATTCCACTATTTCATCTGACGTACCAAGGTAATTTCAATGACATTACCGTCTTCAAGTCGGTGGTGGATCAAATAAAGACCCGCATGGATGAGCTACACCTGGATGTGCAGCGGCACTCCATTGTCTTTGATAGGGGGAATAACTCCAAACAAAATTTGGGATTGGTCAATACTGCCGGCCTTCACTATGTTGGAGCCCTCAGCCCTTCACATCATAGCGCACTGGTCAATGATGCCATGAGTGCCATGACGGTACCTGTGGAGGTTAACAAGGAGGAGTTCATTACCTTTCGCGACAAGCGAAAAATATGGGATGAGGAGCGGACTGTTGTTATTTATATCTCCGATAAACTCAAAGAGGGACAAGTACGGGGATTGTACCAGGAATTAGGTAAAGTCCAGAGCAACCTCAAAGAGCTTCAATTAAAATTGAAGGTACTTTCTGGATGGCATTACCCTAAAACTATTGCCGAAGCGAAAGAAAAAGTATGTGCCGTACTGCACTCAGCCACCGCACAACAGGTGTTCACTTTTGCCATTATAGAAGGTGATCAAGGAGGTTGGGACTTGACATATACACGAGACGAGGAGAAAGTCGATGAGCTTCAGGAAGAAATGGGCCTACGAATCATAATGACTGATCGTCATGAGTGGGACACCGCAGCCACCATCCGGGCTTATCACGGACAAGCCACAATTGAGAACGCGTTTCGTAATCTGAAGAACCCCTATCATCTTGCAGTGCGACCGCAGTATCACTGGACAGATCAGAAAATTGCCGTCCACTTCTTCATCTGCGTGCTGGGTTTTCTGATCGCAGCATTGGTATACAAAGTAGTCGTGAACCAAACTAAATTCGCCGGCAATATGGACACATTGCTTGACATGCTCAACAATGTGCGGCTTGCTACCTTGCTGGAGGAGAGTGTCACTCCCGGCCCGGCCAAGACAACCCACAAACTCGAAGTACTTGATATCCACCATCAGGCTTTTATCGATGCGCTCGGACTACAGGAGTTTCACGAAAACCGTGTTGTTTTTAGCGGTCACAGTGTATACAACTGATTGGTTCTGTAATGCGTTGATTTGTATGATATTGCGAATCATATGTGTAAAGGTTATAATAAACTCACGCTAGAGATCGACAGCGACAGCGGCGTTCCTGCCATGGTCGGGGCGGTGCAGACATTTGGAGACCTTGTTCACTGGCACAGCCATATTCATGCTGTCGTGGGAGAAGGTGTGTTCACCGAGACCGGACACCTTGTTGCCATCCCGGATATCGTAAAGCATAGAGCGGCAGAATTCTGGCAAGAGCGTGTTTTCGCGCTGCTTCTTGACGCGCTCAAGATCAATGATGAGATTGTCGGCAATATGCGTTCCTCGAAACACTCAGGGTTCAGTGTCGATAATTCGGTACGCGTCAATAACGGTGACAAGGCAGGGATGTGATGCGGCGGAATCCCTGAAGAGGGACAACGGCTTATCGAGTATATCTCGCGATGCCCCTTTTCGCTTGGCCGAATGGTCACCCTGACCAAGGATGGTAAGATTCTGTATCGGGCATCTCATGCCAACTGTATCCCGTTTCCGCTCTCGGGAGATAAGAGCTTGATGGCAGGTATTCCGCGGAATTTCGAGTTATTTGATCCCCTCGATTTTCTTGCGGAAGTCACACAGCACATTCCCAATAAGGGTGAACATCAGCTACGGTATTATGGCTGGTATTCCAACAAAAAACGAGGACTGCATGCGAATATGAAGCCGAAAACTCAGCCCGTGCCCGCAATGGCCGAAGTCGATACGCAGTTTCGCCGCAAATGCCGCATGACCTGGGCAGCTCTCATAAAGGCTGTCTACGAAGTGGACCCGCTGAAATGTCCGAAGTGTGGTGGCACTATGAAGATCGTAGGTTTTATTGAAGAAGAGAACGTCATCGAGAAAATCCTTCGGCATTGCAACATCTGGAAGGATGCGCCACCCCGTCCACCATCTGTAAAAAGTATCGAGCCCATGGCTATTATGTTGGCCGAACCCCAACTCGATTATGATTTTTTCGCTCAGAGCTTCAACTGATAATCTTCTCGCTGTGAAGCCCCGATACTGCTATTATCCATCCGCATAAAACGAGCGTTTCCTCGCGTTGAAACAACGGGAGAAAAATGAAACTTGTATCCGGTATCGCTGAGATCCCCCGAAAATAGTTGCTTCGGCTAAGACGAGTAACATATATTAATCCAGCAAGTCAATTAAATCAAAATGCCTATAGTTAGGGAGAAACATAGACGATTCGTCTATGTCCCATGCTCAGCAGATACCGGGCTACTTCGATGGCCGGACGCTGGGTGGTTGCGATGGGCGGGCTTGCAGGAGTAACGGTAATCTCGTCAAGCACAGAAATCGGTTTTTTATATTTGCGCAGCATATCTAGTAGTGGCTGAGCCATGTGGTCGTTGCGATAAGACCAGATAAAGTATCCAAGGGTTTCTTTTCCGGTGGGGATAGCCGTTGAATTTCCTGAAAAGTGCAATGTGCCATCGTGAAAATAATAGTGGATAATGTCTAGGGATACACTAGACTTGCGGCAACGCACCTCGAGCGCATGCAGAAATTCGCGCTGTCGGTCGGTGGTGATGATTGACAGGTATGGATCACCCGAATCGATAAACAGTGCCAGGCGCGAATTCTCGCTCGCGGTGAGAAGCGGAATGGCAAGAGTGGTCCAGGAAGCAATGAGCACCTCCTGCTCGATGAGCGAATTGAGGCATTTTTTAAGGGTGGGGGCAGAAATTCGGTAGTGATGGCAAAGTTCTTTAATCGTAATGGATAGAGGTTTGTTCTTTCACTCTCTGATAGAATGGAATGGTGTATGAAGCGCAATCATGTTGCTGTAGGTGTCGGGGCGTTGCTTTCAGGGGCGATAATGGTGTTTCATGGGTGCGAGACGACGGCGCCACCAACCGGGAACTTTGCATTCGTCTCAACCTCCGATAAAGCAGTCTCCTTTTCTAATGCAAAAAAATGCAGCTACGATTCCCTCTCCATCAAGCTCGCGGTGACCGGCCCAACGACGGGATCGACCACATTTTCCATTGCTTCGAAGCCCCTAAACGCCACATTCAATTCCACCACCGGCGACTTCGGGTGGCGGCCAACGATCTTCGATTTTGGTGTCACCACGCTTGTTTTCTCGGCTGAGAATAATGGCGCGGTTGTTCGCGACACTGTAGCTATCACAGCAGCAAAACCCACCCTTGACAGCGGCGAAGTCTATCGGCTTCTCACCCCCAATGGCGGCGAAACCTACAAATATGGCGACTCTGTCACTCTCGTCTGGATCCAGAATTACCGTCAGAAAATGTATGCGGAACTCGAGGTGTCCAGCGACAATGGGCGGGGTTGGTGCTACTATTACGACACCCGACAGGCGGCACCCCATGTTGATGCAGATACCATTCCTACCGCCATCAAATACTATCGCATTGTCAACGACAGCATTGCCGTCGGCCGGTCGCGGATTGCGCTTACCGATCGGGATGTGGCCGATTGTCCCATCACCTTCATGGGAGCACAGATGCGTTTCCATGTAGGAGATCAATATCCACCACGGATCTATGACGCATCGGATACCGTCTTTACGATACAGTGATGATTATTGAAAACCATATTCCACGGAGGATTGCAATGCGTTTATCAATGGTTTGGGTCGTTCTTGCATCACTCTACGCCACAAGCATGGCAATGGACGGTATCTGCATAGCCAATATCGTCGGCGACGAGACCTATTGCCAACAGTTTACATCCGGTAAGCTGGTAAAGTACACAATCGTCAATAACTACGTGACGGCTGTCGACTCGTTGCCGGACTATGGCAACTCCCCGGTCATCAATAAAAGCGGTACCTACTTCGCCTATATCGTCGATCGCAATGTCGGCACTACCTACGCGCGCTCTCTCATGATCCGTCCCATCGATGGCCGGGCAGGGATCGGCAAGGAAATCCCCCTCACACCCGGCGCGACATGGCTGTGGTGGGCAAACGATGGAACATTCTACTATTGCGTACAGGTCATCAAGGACGGGAATTGGGTGGGGATGCGCAAGATTCGCAAGGTGACGTTAGCGAAAGTAAATGGGAATCTTGTAGCAACCGATATTCTCGTGGGGAAAACCGATCGTCCTATCCAGGGCGGGTTCATTGGGATTGACGGCACGGGTAAAAAGATTTTCTTTAAGGGGTTTGGACGCAAAGAATCGGATAACTCTGATGGCGAATGCGGGCCAGCAACCCTTTTAACGGGCGATACCACTAAATATCTTGATGATAATCCTGTTTTTTCCGGTTCCGGATGCGGGTATTCGCTTTCGCCATCAGGTGATTATTTCACCCAGTGGGCCGGTGGGCATAATGTTAGCAGTTGGGGAAAATGGTCCGATAAGAATTCAACCGGTGGTTGGGCCTGCTTTTTCTCCAAACTGAACACGGTTTGGGCAAAATATCGTGATACCGATCCGGAAAGCAAACTGGAGATCCAGCTCAACGGAGCAACCGACTGGACAAAAAACCCCCTCGGCGTTATGGGTGAGGATAATGTCTGGTCGTCAAATTCGGAATACTGGCACCTGTGCGAAATTGGCGCTGGCCGCGACGATGGGGACTGCTTCTGCATGAATATTGTCGCGATCAACTGGAAGGACAGTGTGGCAATCAATGTAACAAAGATCATGCCCAACAGTGCAAGCGGCTATCCTTCTGCGCAAACATTCCGTGGGATTACCTTCTCCAATGGCCCCAAGTCAAGGAGTGCTGATCATCCCACGCTGTGGTGCAGCACAAAGGCTGATGTCTGGGACTCACTCTGGCATTTTGTGGAAAATCGGGATGCGGACAATGTTGCTTGGTCAAATCTTCTGGGCATTACTCCAGCGATTGTATCGGCAACCATCCCCGCAAAGAGCGTGGTGGCAGGGCCGCCAACATTAATCAGCAGCATCAAACGCAGTGCCGCAGGACTAACACTTTCGCTCGGTGGATCGGGTGCTTATTCGGTGAAGATATTCGACCTCTCCGGTCGACAGGTCCGTGCGGTTTTCGGGAGCGGATCACGGTTGGATCTTGCAGTCCCGGCTCAAGGTGCCCTCTGTGCAGAGGTTCGTCGTAACGGGCGTGTTGCGCGGATTGCCCTGCCGGTTTTGTAAGTCAAATTTGTTTGGCGAAGGGGCCTCCTGTCAATGGGGGCCCCAATGTATATCAAGCTTCGGTGTGCCCTCGCGCAGGATCAAGAATCTTCCCGATCATAATCACTCATCTTGTAGATTGACTCCGCACGTGTGCAGCCAGGATGAAATGCGCCTAGAGGGTATTGTTAACAATCGTATTACTGGTTATCTTGCCATTGGGGATAATGATCCGCTTATTGTCCGCGGAGTGGAGAATGGTACTGAACACCTGTATTTCCTTGACAACACCTTCCGCCCCGGCAACCTTGATTGCATCTCCGACTTTGTAGGGACTATCCCGACAATTCCTCTTGGAGGTTCCTCCGATCCTCCTCATTATCAAGATTGACAAATTCCTCAAAGAACGACTTTGGCGGGTGCTTTTGCCAAGGCAAGATGATAGTCAAAATAGAGATACGCATCGGCTTTTGACAAAGGAGAAATGTGATATGCGACAGAAGAAGAAGAAGTAGGGGCGTATTGCGATACGCCCCTACTTCTGAAAAATTGAACGCGGCACGAAGCATGATTTGTCTCCTGAGTTAAAGGGATTATTGAAGCAAGACCGTAATTGTGTGGGGTGCGATTTACCTCTTAAAACGAAGAGGATAGCGGTGACGGTACCATCGGGACATCAGCTCGATATCACCGATTTTTGCGTTCAGAATAATTACCATATCGAAAATTTGTAGCGAAGGACTTCCATTGGTGAGCTCCTGACGCTCAGAACTGCACCTGATAATATTCTTGTTGTGAAGTTCCGATACTGCTATTGTCAATCCGCATAAAACGAGCGTTTCCTCGCGTTAAAACAACAGGAGAAAAATTAAACTTGTATCCGGTATCGCTGAGATCCCCCGAAAATAGTTACTTCGGCTAAGACGAGTAACGTATATTAATCCAGCAAGGCAATTAAATCAAAATGCCTATCAGTTGTAGTTGATTTAGTGAATTCCGAGATCGGTCAAGACTCCATTCCGGTTGTTGCGCTGCAATATCGATTGACCGAAAAAGACACGACAATGTGTCCTAAAGATTCAACTCTGCAGCCTGTTTCATCCCCTTATTGGATACGGCTCGTGAGGACGGCCGATACTCTATGGGGATATGATTCCTCTAGTGGCGCCGATTGGAGATTGAATGGTCGGTGTGTCATCGCATTAGGGGATACGGCGTTAGTCGGTCTTGCGGTGACAAGTCGCGATGCCGGAAAGCTCAATACGGCAAAATTTGATAATGTCTCGATTACTAATTATTAATTATTAACAAACTGGGGAGGGCCACATGTTAAGAATGTTGATTCGATTTTTTGGAAGTGCAATACTCATGTTCTTTGCAAGCGCTACAATGCTGCATGCAGGAAGCTATTTTGTGAGCGGGAATGGACTCGATACCAGAGATGGATCAACAGAGACGCTTGCGTTTCGCAATCTTTCAAAGGCTGCCGGAGTAGTAAATCCGGGAGATACGGTTTGGATTTTAACCGGCACCTATTCTCCTTTTACAATAACGCGATCGGGTAGCGCTCAAGCCTCGATTGTTTGGAAAAAGAAGCTTGGCGCAACGCCGGAAATAAAATCAAATGCATGGGATGCTATAAACATCGCCGCTTCATATCAGGTTATTGACGGGCTGACGATTACGGGGAACAATGGTAATGTAACGCTTGCCGCCGCGGAAGCGGATTATGATGCCGCCGGTTCGGGTAATGGCTCTATTAACGGTAATGGGATAAGCATCGACGGACGAAATGTAATAACGAAATATCACCACATCACTATTCGAAATTGCATCGTGAGAAAATGTGGTGGTGGTGGAATTAATGCAATGGCATCGGATCATGTAATTATTGAAGATAACCAGGTCTACGAAAATGCATGGTATTCACGGTATGGCTGTTCGGGAATTTCGATACTTTCGAGTGCAAATGTAGATCAGGATACAGGATATCATATGATCGTCCAACGAAACAGGGTCTGGAATAATCGTGGTTTGGTGAAATGGAAACAAATTGACAAGTACAGTGACGGCAATGGGATAATAGTTGATAGTGATAAAGATCATAATTTTACCGGCAAAACACTGGTGTGCAACAATGTGAGTTTCAACAATGGAGGTTCAGGCATTCATTCATTTAAAAGCCAAAATGTCGATATTTTTAATAACACTACCTACTACAACGGACTGAAGGTCGGCTATGCTTCTTGTTTTGCGGGATCAAGCACTAATGTCCGAATTTTCAATAATATCATGTATGCAGCACCCAATCTGCCGCCAAATTCAAACTGGGGCAACACAAATGTAACCTACGATTATAACATTTATTACGGCGGAACCGCAGCGGTTGTGCCTGGAGCGCACAGCTTAACAAGTAATCCAGGATTTATTAATTTGTCAACGAATTCGGATGTTGCGGACTTTCGCCTGATCTCGACAAGTAATGCTAAAAATGCGGGGACAACAGTAAGCGAAGTGACTAAAGATATTCTTGGAGTAGCGCGACCGCAGGGGAGCGCCTATGACATTGGCGCGTATGAATATGTCGCAACCACAGGTTCGATTTCGATTCCGCAACTCAAAGCACCGGCGCAAAACCCCAAGCAGCTTATCAGCATATCGAATGTCAACCGATCAACAAATACTCTTGGTGCGATAGTGAATGCCCGAGGGTGCAGAATAAATGCTGCGGCAACACCCAGGACGGCATCAGGGATCTTTTTCCATCAGGATTTGCAAAAAGCCGAGTAGCACTCGAATAATTTCGGACCTTTGATTTTCCGTCTCTTTAACAAACATTCCGCGCGCCTTCGGTGCTGTGAACCTAAGCCGGCGAAGCGTCAGAAGTCAGAAGTCAGAAGTCAGAAGTCAGAAGTCAGAAGTCAGAAGTCAGAAGCCAGAAGCCAGAAGCCACCGTGGGTCAAGCTGCGTTGTGAGCGTTGTAAAGAGATGTGACGCAACCGTTTCGTGAAATGTCCCCACCATCCTGAATGCATTGAGATACAATTTTAAGGATTTGAGTTCGAGACAGAGCGAACCGGGCAGGTAACAAATTGTGATCGACGCGAAATCGGGATAACCGGTTTTCGGGCAGACACAGGTGAATTCCGGAAATACAATGCGGATTACGCCACCCGTGTTCTGGTCGGTTTGAATCCTCCGGAATGGAACTCGCAACTCATGATCAGGCCGATACGCTTGCATTTAAAAATAGCAGGTATATTTTTTCTGAGGGAAAACCTGTAAATGCATTTTATGAAAACCGAATGGATATTACACAGTAATTTGTATCCGCTCACCA
>JBBRUI010000187.1:0-8872 GCA_038247945.1 Bacteroidota bacterium
CTGACGCCGCTCGATGTCCTCGCCGGACGAACACGCGAACGTCTGAATAACCGGGAACATAAACTTGAACACGCTCTTAGCCAACGACGCCTCATGCGGCAGGCGGCATAAGAAAATAGCCTCGGGAGATCGTATGGCGTGGTGTCTACGCCATGCGATCTCCCGAGGAGCCAGCGTCGCTGCTTCTCAAGCGACGATGGCATGCTTGACTCTTACATAAAATTCTTTACTATGAACGCTACCCTTCAAAGTCCATTTCCCGCTGAACCAAGACAGTTCCTAACTCAATCCCTGGTTGGTTTTCTTTACCGACACAAGCAGATATGCCACTTGCTTTCCGCGACCTGTACCCAGGCGGTCACATTATCCCATATGGTTCATACGCTGGCGAAGTTTTTTATTCGGAACCCAATACTCAAGCTTGGCGATTCAAGCATTGGGCAACTGGAAACCCACCTGTATTCTGGAACACTGTAGGTGTACCCAGATCGGAGTTTCGAGGCGGCGGATGCTCAGTTCTTCTTCCGCTGCGTGTCGGATCAACTGCTGCTAAGATTCTCATTCTCGGAGGAGATAGAGGAGGTGCTTTGGGAGTTACAAACAGCTTGGAGGTGATCGATCTGAATAGTCCAAATCCACAATGGAGCCAGGTCGCGCGGCTGTTCTGCGCTCGATTTCACGCGAATGCAGTTCTGCTTCCGGACGCGAGACTGCTTGTGGTTGGCGGAAATCAATTCGGACAATTTGATTCTCCGACTATAACGCTAGAACAGTTTGACCCTGCAACGGGCGGAATCACTCCTCTGCCCGCAATGTCTATCGACAGAGGCTACCATTCTACTGCCCTGCTCTTACCCGATGCCAGAGTCTGGGTAAGTGGTGGCGAGCCTGAGGCACAACGCAGAAGCATCGAAGTTTTCAGCCCCGGATATCTCTTTGAGGGTCCTCGGCCGATCATCAATTCTGCACCAAGCACAATTTCCTACGGCGTGCAATTCAACATAAACGTATCTGAAACTATCGCCTCAGCAGTTCTCATCCGCCCCGGGTCCGTTACACATGCATTGGATATGGAGCAGAGATATGTGGAGTTGACACTAGTAGGCGGCCCAAACATAAACGGTGGGGTTGGCTACTCTGTGCAGGCTCCGGCAAATGCCAACATTGCTCCACCGGGTTACTACATGCTGTTTGCCGTGAAGCCTAAGCAAGGAAGTCTTTCAGGACAAACGTTTATCCCTTCGGTTGCAAGTTGGGTCAGGCTGGTTTAGAGGTGACTCATGCGACAAGTAATCATCATATGTGGAGAGCTCGCGCTCGTGTTTTTTCTCCTGAAGGATGTAGCCGAAGCACAAGTCTCCCTAGCATGGGCGGCACGGTATCGTGGACCAGCAGGGGCGATCGATAACGATAACCAAGCACATGCCGTTGTTGCGGATGCATTGGGGAATGTCTACGTCACAGGCAGCAGTACAGGGGTCGGCTTCGGAACCGACTTTGCATCCATCAAGTATGCCCGTACCGGCGATTCCCTTTGGGTGCGGAGGTGGCGAGACAGTGTTACTTTTAGCGCGGGGGGTAACGATATTACAACAGACGCACAACTCAATGTTTACGTAGCTGGCGGTCCAGTGACTATCAAGTACGACAGCTCGGGTAACGAAATGTGGGTAAAGCGCAATCCGAATCGATATCCGGGGTTCGGTTCTGTAGGGTTACAAGCTCGCATCAGCGATTCGGGCTATGTGTACGTAGGCGGCCAGGGTGTTGGCTTGGGCGGTGTTCCAGATATCATAACGTGGAAACTTGATACGGGCGGCAATCTTATCTGGATGGCTCAGTACGATGGTCAAGACCACGATGCAGATCGCTTTTATGACATGGTACTCGACCCGTGGGGTAATATAGTCGTCGTTGGTGAAACATATATCGCTGCTCCACAGTTTGGTTACGATTACATTACAATAAAGTATGCACCTAATGGAGACACTCTTTGGACACGACGATATGATGCCGGTGTTGCTGGTTGGGATTTGGCGAGAGGTGTAACTGTGGATGTGTTAGGTAACATCTACGTCACTGGATGGAGCGACAGCATCGGAACAGGATCGGATGCTCTGACGATCAAGTATGACCCCGATGGCAACATGCTCTGGACTCAGCGCTACAATAGCCCAACCAACGGAGGTGACACGGGCGATGATATTGCTGTGGACCGTTTTGGCAATGTGTATGTCACGGGCATCACCGCTGGCATTAGTTACGCAACCCACAAGTATGACAACAATGGAGTCCATCAGTGGACGCAAGTTTATCTGGCAGGGGGTTCCGCCTTCTCCGTAAGATTCCCGAGAATCTCTCTAGACACCGCTGGTAACGTATACGCAACTGTCAGAGTACCTGAGTGCCAGTTTGATTCTGACGTTGGTGTGGTTAAGTATACTGCAAGTGGTAATCTGCACTGGGTTGCAACGTATGGTCGCCCTTGCGCTTCAGAGGGTGCTTATGCTTTGGCTGTCGATGCAAGTGGCAATGTGTACCTCACCGGTTATCTCGGCTCGGCGGGCAATAGTTTTGACTACCTGACAGTCAAGTTCACTCAAGGTCCCGTTTCCGTCGATGACCAAGAAGGAGACGTCCCCACCACTTTGGTGTTGCATCAGAACTATCCAAACCCATTTAACTCTGTCACGAGAATTGCTTTTTCGTTGCCTCACTCGGGAATCGTGACGTTAAAAGTATTCAACACCTTGGGGCAAGAGATCACAACGTTAGTGAGTGGTGAACGCCCTGTGGGCCATCACAATGTTTTTTGGGACGCTAGCAATTTGGCAAGTGGTGTTTACCTGTATCGGATACAATTTGGCGCCCTATTGCAAGTGAAAAAAATGATTCTGCTCAGGTAGTCGGGCAACTTCACATAACAAATGCAACCACGACATTCGATTCATCTGTTAAAGCTCGGCTCATGCCATCGCTCGCGCAATTTAGTAGAACTCATTCAATCCCGCCGTCAATTGTAAAAAGCGTGGACGGCGGGATTGCGTGGTTGCGAAACGTTATGTGAAATTGCCCACCAACGAGAACGAGGAATTGCAAATCATAGAAAGGACACGCAAATGCACAGCATGAACAATTTCAATCGAACGACGATCATAATGTTCCTCTTCATCGCGATCGTGCATGAATTTGGCGTTGCCCAACAGGCTTCATCCTTCTTTCCCCACCAAGTGGGCGACCTCTGGCAATACAGATACACAGCATTCGGCGTGCTTGCATGGACTGAACGATTGGACTCGATGTTTGTCGACACTAGTGGCATTCAATTCATTCGCTACAACAGGCTATATCACGATGGCAACTATACGCGCATCGGTTGGTATGCGATTCGTGATTCCAACTTAGTGTTCGAGGATCAACTGCCGCGCCAACCAGACTCTCTCATTTCGCAACTCCTCTACAAACTTGATGCACAAGTTGGGGAAGCATGGATTGTTCGATGGGAAGGGGGACCGCCTTGGGCCCAAGTCGCAAAAATAATTACGGTGGATAGCGTTCTGTTGTTTGGCCGGCATTTGGCCTGCAAAGAAATTGATTACGGCATCACAATGCATGGGAGCAATGATACAACTTGGTGGAGCACAAGAAAACTCGCCAATGAATTTGGTCTCATTAACGCTCAGCTTGAACCAATGGGGCCGGTCTACCTTGCAGGGGCAATTATCGATGGTGTTCAATTTGGATACATTGTGTCCGTCTCTGAGTATCCCGCAGTGCCTGACGCATTTATACTTCACCAGAATTTTCCGAATCCATTCAATCCTTCAACAACTATACAGTTCTCTGTCCCAACACGGTCACGGATCAAGCTCGCGGTTTACGATATGCTAGGTCGCCAAGTCCGAACTCTGGTTGACAAGATTTTCGAGGAAGGAACACACTCCGTTGTTTGGGATGCTTCGCTCCATTCGAGTGGAGTTTACTTATGTCGGCTGCAAGCAGAGCAGGTGATCCTAACTAGAAAGATGCTCTTTGAAAAATAAGTAACGGGACACAGCGGCGAATCAAAGTGCCTTTGCGCAAACCGTTGCCACCGTGCTCACCCCCAATATGCGCGCAGAGGTAATTCTAGATCAACAAAAGGAGGTTGCTATGAATGCAAGACAAAAGTCCCCACTGGTTTTTGCCACAATTCTGCTACTGATTGCTGCAGTCTTCAGCGTACCTGCACATTCTCAGTCAGAAGAGGCTTGCGGAACGCCAGCCACATCTGCTACCGCACAGGTTGGAGGTGTTTATCTTCCTTCCGTCGGCACCATAAGAATCCTCGTTGTGTTCGTTGAGTTCCGAGGAGACACTACCGACTATAACAATGCTCAGTGGCCATACAACAGTGCCCCGGTCTTCATCAATACCGTCATAGACGCAACGACGAAGCAACGATCGACTGATCCGAACAACCTGACGTACTTTTTCAGGCAAAATGAGTCATGAACTTTACCTCGTCATCGGAAATGCAGTCTATGTGCAAACACCGGACAGTCTCGCAAAATATATCCGCGAGGGGCGCAGCCGCAGGTATATTAATGAACAGGTGCTTGCATACCTCGACACGCAGATTGACTTCGGCCCCTATGACAACTGGAAGAGAACAGCCGATTACACTTTTCAGAATGTTCCTGATAGCGTCGTCGATCATGTACTAATGTGCTATAGAACGAATGGAATGGGCTGGGATGCTGGCGAAGCATCTTTGGGCTATGGACCCGGCCACTTGAGCATTGACAATGGCCAACGAAAGATACTTTTCGGTTATCCCACAGGCTCTGGTTCCACGAGCACCAACCAGAAGAACTTCTCGTACTGGTGGGACATTCCAAAACACGAATACGGGCATTGGCTCCTCGGAGGCAACAATTTCCACAACTACAACGCCGGTCTCTGGTCCCTAATGGGCTGGCACATCGGCACAGTCAGCACCATGCTCAATTCATACGAGAGGGAACGATTAGCTTGGCTGTCATTCACTCCTGCTGGTAACGACATTGTGCCGCTTGGTGATTACGCCACCCAGCATGTGGCCTGCAAGATGACCATCCCGAACACAAACCCACAGGAGTATTTGCTGATAGAAAACCATCGACTTGTTTCGCCGCTTGATGTTGTTGATTTGAACGGCGGTCCTAGTGTGTACGTGATCCACCAGAGGGGAGATGGAATTGCAAACAACCTGAAAGTCGTAGCAGCTGATGGTCGATGGAACTGGCAGAACCCCTATTGGATTCCCCATCCCTATGGCGGCTCAGGCGAAATCCCGGTTTATAAGCGACTGGATGTCAGTCGCTTTGCGGGTCTGACAGACAAGGATGCAATCCCGCACACAAGGGGTGGTTCTGGAATCATCGAAGCCTACATCGACCCGGCAACGAATCAACAAGTCATTGCTCCGCTCTACAAAAAAGATGGCGATGATGGTTTCATTTCACAAACCAACAATGTTTTTTCACCTTGGAGTAATCCGGCAGCCGCTACATGGTCGGGGGTACAGACAACTTTGGGATTTCACGTCATGAGTGAGGCGGGCTATATTGCTAATATCAAGTTCTACACCTCTGGGGCCGACGCAGCACCGCCATCAAAACCACAGGATTTGCGAGCCTCGGTTTACATTGACGAGTATACGTACCGCCATCCTCGTCTTAATTGGGCAGCAATGCTTGAACCGGACGTAGTCACTGGCGGCAATATTCTTGTTCATCGTCGCACCAAGATCCAAAGCCCAACATGGACGGCGTGGAGTCTTCACGCTACACTCTCCGGTACCAGCACAGAATACATCGATATGAGCATCGGCACGGCGGGACTTGGAACCACCGACAGTGTTCAATATCGTATCCAAGCAAGGGATAATGCAATGACCCCTTCGGTCTATTCTGACGTTGTCTCAATGACCGTTGGCACCGACATGTGGAAGATTGCAGACACTAAAGAAGGCAAACCCGGAACATTTGCACTTGCGCAGAATTATCCAAACCCGTTCAACCCAACAACGATGATTGAATACCAGCTTGCAGAAGATGGAATCGTTGAGTTGCAAGTATTCGATATTCTCGGTCGTGAGGTTGCAACTATAGCCAAAGGGTTCCAACCAGCTGGATATTACTCCGCGACATTCAATGCGGATAGGCTCGCCAGCGGTGTATACTTTGTCCGGTTTAGTGTCAACACTGAAATGGGAAGAACTGTGTTTACGAAAATGGAGAAGATGGCTCTTGTCCGATGATGGTGGGCAACTTCACATAACAAATGGCACAACGCCGCTCGATTCTTGTGATAGGCTATGGCGAGCCTAAGTTCTTTACAAATAGTGCTCGCTCAAGCCCGCACTCAGTTATAGAAAAGCATAGAGTGCGGGCTTGCGTTGTGCCTGAACGTTATGCGTAATGCCATCATCCATTCATTAGCCAAAGGAGGTTCGTATGCCAAGCTTACTTAACGGACGATGGGACGCAATTCGTACAGACAACACCTTCAATCAAGAATTGCCTGTACTGAACTCGCAGCAAACCGGTGTACATGCTTGTCTCGCGTATAGTCCAAAGGATGAATCTTGGAGGGTTCTCTATTTCCGAGCGGCTGACGAAGAGGAAGGCGTCATCAAAACACGGGTGTGGAACCCTTCAATTGCCGATGATGCCGAGCCAATCACAAAACAAACAATCCCCAATTGGCCGGGCCAGTCAGGCAAACCAAGATTATTCTGTGCTGGGCATGCGTTTATGCACGACGGAAAACTCTTCGTTGCAGGCGGAACTCTTGGTACGACCATACCCTTCACGGGATTGCGCTATGCATACACGTTTGATCCACAGGTCGAAGACGAGGATTCGAAGTGGAACTATCTTGGTTATCCGGACAGTCCCGCGCTCATGCACAGTGGGAGATGGTATCCCACCGTAACTGTCTTGCCAGATCGGCGTCTGTTGGTCATGTCGGGGTTCACACAGCAGCCGGAGGTCAATCGAGTCCCCGAAACATGGAACCCCATCGCGGGTAGTTGGGTTCGGCGTACCGCTGCCGCCGCAGTCATGCCTTTCCTTGATTTGTACCCAGGTGCCCACGTTGTACCGCGCGGGCAGTATCAGGGGCAGGTCTTCTACTCAGAGCCCATGCTACAATCATACGTCTTTGACCCCAACTTTGATGGAATCATAAACGGTAGCTCTTATTACTGGAAAGCTGTCCCGAATACCCCGCGTCAATTCTATAGAGACGGTGGTTGCTCTCTCCTACTTCCCATCAAACCTAGTCCAAACACTGAAGCGAAAGTCCTTATTGTCGGCGGCGCTCAATATGACTCAGCATTTGGGACATCGGTTGCCACGAACACGACAGAGGTCATTGACCTTGGTGCTGCGAATCCCGCGTGGCAATCCGTTAACTCAATGTTGTTGGCCCGAACACACGCAAACGCCGTCATTCTTCCAGATGGAAAAATCCTTATTATCGGCGGCAATCGGATTTACTTCCGGGAGGGTGCCGTCACATCTGGCGAACTGTTCGATCCAGAAGCGAGCGGAGGTATGGGAAGTTGGACACTGCTGCCTCCGTGCAGTGGCACGCGGATGTACCACTCAACCGGCATTCTCCTTCCTGATGCGACAGTCTGGGTTGCAGGAGGAGATGCGCTTGGCGGTGTCCCTTCAAGCGACTTCATTGAGATCTACAAACCAGGTTATTTATTCGACGGCCCGAACAACCAATCAGTACGACCAACCATTCTTTCTATCAACGCGGCAGAAATCGCATATAACAGCAGTTTCTACATTGATGTTGATGTTCCCGTCTCGGGCTTTAGTCGAGATCGTTGACCCGCTTAAGCTGATTGCAGAGTTCGGAGCTACGCCAACCTTCGATCAGGTTCGGCAGCGTGCGGCAGATATGCTTTCTGCAACAATCGAGTCTCATGTAGACCGGTCTGTCCTTCAGGGCCCAGTTGACCGGCGGTGGTACTGGGTCGCGCTGACGCGCTTAGAGGCGTCTCGACACCCAGAGTCGCGTACTTGGTGCGAGTATTTGTGGAGGCATGCCCGCTCCGGCACTGACGACGAAGTACACGATGCTGACTCGGCCTTTCAATCGCACGTGGATCATTGGTTGGAGTCTTGGGACGGCAAGGTTGGCGATCTCGGGCGTGTGCCCGCCGATCTGTGTGAAGTGTTGGCAAGTCTGGCCCTGGCTGGACCGGCCACATGTGCCTTACGAGCTCTTTCCCGGCACTGGCCACTGACATTGAACGTCTTGCCCGCGGCGTTCAGCGCAGCAACGCGCATTGCCGAGGGTCTGAGAAGTCAGTTCAATGCCCCGCGAGCCGTCGGCTTGCTTCGGGCAATTGAGGATGACGATTCGTACTGGCAACGGGTACTTCAGTACGGAGGGGACGGCAACCTGCAGGCCGTGCTGGATGAGTACGTCCACGTTCTTTTTGAGTCCTGCAGATTGAGTGAGCATGCTCCAGCAGATGCACTCTCGAAGCTTTCAGCTCCCATGTTCGACGCGATGACGCTGCGAACTGCCACCTTGCGACCAGAGGAGATTTCGACCACAGACGGTCGCATTCGCATCGAGCCGTTCGGCACCGGGCTGAGAAGCCACTTCGCGCTTCGGTTCGGAGGCAAGAACGACGAGGAGGGTGCCGTTTCTCGCAAGGAAGCCGTGCAGGCTGCTTTCAATTCCCCGTTTTGGCCGTTCGTTCTGATATCAACATCCGTCGGACAAGAGGGCCTGGACTTTCACACATGGTGTCATTCCGTCATTCACTGGAATTTGCCCTCGAACCCGGTTGACCTCGAGCAGCGTGAGGGACGTGTCC
>JBBRUI010000188.1:0-8842 GCA_038247945.1 Bacteroidota bacterium
AGAAATTGCTTCGGAAGTTGACAGTGATCCGCGGGCAGCATATTTCCGCCAGGCGCAAAATGGTATTGTTATCCGTATGGCTCTCCTTGCGTGGGTGATGGAAGAAAGCTGATTGAAAATATTTGCCACGGATGACGCGGTAAAAAATTGATCATCACGGATTGAACGTGTGTTTGTGAAAATCGCAGCAATTATACTTTCAGCCGGTTCTTCATTCCGCATGGGGAAGCCAAAGGCATTGCTTCAACTTGGGAACAGAAATTTTATTCAACACATTGTTGAAGTTGTTAGTTCTGCTGGTATAGAAAATATCATTGTTGTCTTGGGATCTGAACCAGCGGAAATTCAAAAGACAGTTGTTTCGAATAACTGTAATGTTGTTGTCAATAAGGATTGGAAAAACGGACAACTTTCTTCTATCATAACAGGGTTAAATGCTGTCGGCAAAACAAAATGTGATGGTATAATTATCCTGCCGGTCGATCATCCTTTGATTACTGTTTCATTAATCAGGGAACTTGTCAGAAATTATCAGGAATCAAAAAAGAAACTTATTATACCTACATATCACAAACGGCGAGGACATCCGATCATCATTTCGAATGATTTGATTACAGAATTGAAAGCTGCTTCTGCAGAAAATGGAATGCGGTCTGTGGTTCATGCACATGAAGATGATATATGTGAAGTTGTAACTGAAGAAGAAGGCGTTCTCATCAACATTGACACACCTGATGACTATAAGAGATATGTTGGTACAAAATAAAATATGGGTATGAACTCACGAGAAGAAATTAAGCGAGATTACAAAGAGCGGAACAAACCGGCTGGCGTTTTCCAGGTAAGGAATAAAGCAAACGGCAAAGTGCTCGTCTTGCTTCGTTGAACCCAGGCAACAACTAAACACACCGCGGCCCAGCCATCATCGGTTGGGCTTTTGCGAACCACACCTTGACATACGCCAACTTTGACATGATGAGGGTTTTGTTGTTTGTGGCCGGGGACGGCGTGGTTGCGTTGAATCCGATTATGCATTCAGTGATCAGTCGAAAAGCATTGGCAATGGGTCATTGGTTTTTCTGTGGTGTTCTTTGTGCAATCATTGTCATCTCAGGTTGTGGAAAAAAATCCAACGTGACGCGTCTTTCGATGGACTCTCTGAGGAATGCTGTGTACAACGTTCCACACATCGGAAGAATCACATTGAAAGACGGAGCGTTCGACCGGGAGTCCAATGATTCGCTGGCGCATTCACCTGTACACATTGGGTCCGTCGATCTCTTTGCATTCGGTGATATAGACGGCGATGGTGCGGAAGATGCGGTGACTTTTCTCTCTAAGAGGTTTGGTGGTCCCGGCCTTTTTTTGTCGCTGGAGGTATTCTTAAACAACAACGGATCACCATCGCACGTCGCCAGTTATTTGGTTGGCGACAGGGTTGGGATTGATTCTGTAGAGATAGTGCGAGGGATTATCAACGTGCACGCAATAACTCAAGCTCCGACTGATTCAATGTGTTGTCCCACTCTTCACGTACGTAAGGCACTCCGTTTGGAACATGGGCAATTGGTCGAACTCAATGTTTAGTCCGGCTGATTGAACTTCAATTGTAATTTCCAAGCGCGCCATTCGCCATCTCAATTACCTGTTTGCGCAATTCCGCGGGCGCAATCACTTTCACACCTTTTCCACGGCTCACCACCCAGCTTGCGACTTCGGTGAGTGAGTTCACCGTCGCTTCAAGTGTTGCCGTGCCGTTCGCGTGTTCAGTGATTCTCTGAGACTCGAACAATTGAGTCGGCTTGATTCTGCTGATCCACGGCTCCGACAGTTGCAGCGTGATGTTGTATGTATCCGATCCGACCCAGCTTTTGAATGAGTAACGGAACATGTTATCGATCTCGTCTTGCGAGGGACGTTTGAACTTCTTTTCTGTCTCGTGGACCTGGTTCAATTTGGTGACGTGATATTGCTTGATCTTCCCCTCGTTCATTGCCAACACCCGCCAATAACCATCGCTCTGGAAAATCTGTAACGGCCAGATTTCCTTCCCCCGTTCTTCCTCATCCGACTCTTTCACATAATCAATCAGAACAGCCGTCCGGCGTTCAATGCATCGTTGAAGCGTCACGATAATATAGAGCGACCGGTCTTTCAGTTTTTTGACGATGAGATTCGTAGCCCTGTCGTATGCGTTCTGCGAGTTTGCGATCCCGATGTACTGAACGATCAGTTGTTTGATTTGTGCCGCATCAAGACGCCTGTCGAGGCCGATTCCCTTTCCCTTGGTTGAGTGAACAGGAATGCCGTATGAACGCAGCTCCTGCAAGTCCCGCTTAATCGTCAGTTCCTCACAATCGTACATCTCCGCAAGATCAACGGGTTTCAATCCCTCCTTGTTATCGATGCACAAGCCAACGATTTCTATCTGGCGTTTGATCTTGTTCAGGTCGAGCATAAAAGTATCACCTCATGATACTGTTGCGGGAATGAGACGCGCTATATTGTGTTCAGAAAAAATGATTCGAAGCTCCACAAATATACAGAAAATGCACGACGGACAAACATTCACACACTCAAAGGAGAACAGTATCATGAACGATGCGAACAACAATTGGGTCGAGATGGCAATGCTCTGCAATATGATGGTGAGCGCCGAAGTATGCGAGCTTGCACTTGCGCAACTACACGAGAATTATTTTACCGACAGCAGAAACCGGATTCTCTTTCGTACAATCAAACAACTCAGTGTTCAGCCGGAGAAGCGGTTTGAAATGCTCATGCAAAAATTAGAGCGCGACGGACTTGAGGAAGCCGCGGGAGGGAAGGCGTATATCTTCTGCGTGTATTTGTTTGTGCCCGCCGGCGACATTGACGGATTTATGCGGCTGCTGATACCGAAAGCGGCGTGAGGGATTCTTGGTGCCATAGCTGATCTGGAGGCTGATGAAAAACTCAAGCCTGGAATTTCTGCGCGTGACATTTGGAGAAGCTGCAGAGGATTGAACGAAACAAGGTGCGCAAACAGCTTAGCGTAATTGGGCGGGCAGGGCAACTACGAATAATCCTCGCGCCGTGACAGAATCGTAGCCATGTCGTCACGGCGCGTTGATGATAACTGTTGCTCTACGAGTCGTAGACCGTGACGACCCGGTAAAGAAGACACCACCGCATCGTGGTCGCCCGCAACGAAATCCTTTTTGCTAATCCAGGCTGTTATTTTTCTATTGTCTTCTGAGGCTGATCTCTCGTCGCTGCCTTTCAATTGCATTTCACCATCCCCTTTCGTAGGTTCGATTCAGATTATCCTGTCACGCATCACTTCTTACATCTTCACACCGTTTCAGTAATGAAAGTCGACGAGTTGATCCGCGTGTATCGCGATGGATTGCTGCAAGACACTTTGCCGTTTTGGATTCCGCGTTCGATCGACCGTGAGTGCGGCGGTATCTTTACCGCGCTCGACCGCGATGGCACCGTGCTGAGCACGGACAAACCCGTTTGGATTCAGGGGCGGTTCTCATGGATGCTTGCAACAATGTACTCGATGGTGGAACCGAAACAGGAATGGCTGGATTTGTCGCGACATGGAATCGACTTTTTGGAAAAGCATTGCTTTGATTCCGATGGACGGATGTTCTTCTCTGTTACGCGGGAGGGCAAGCCACTTCGAAAACGGCGTTATCTTTTCTCCGAGATTTTTGCGGTTATGGCATTTGCCGCATACGGCCGCGCTTCCGGCGATGAATCGTTCACACAAAAAGCTGTCGACCTGTTTAAGCTCATCCTGCATTATCATAGAACTCCCGGATTGCTTTCTCCCAAAACAATTGCAGAGACCCGTCCGATGAAAGGGCTGGCAATGCCCATGTGCCTGATTGTTATGGCCCAGGAGTTACGCAAGGCGACTGATGATCCGATATGCACATCTGTGATTGATGAATCCATTTCGGAAATCGAAAGGGATTTCATGAAGCCGGAGTTTGAATGCCTGCTTGAGAATGTGGGCCCGAAGGGGGAGTTTTATGATACGCTTGATGGAAGGCTGGTTTGTCCGGGCCATTCACTCGAAGCGGGATGGTTTATTCTTGACGAGGCACGCTACCGGAATAACGATCCCAGGCTTATTGAACTCGGAACAAAAATAATCGACTGGTCTTTTAAGATAGGATGGGACGAAGAGTTTGGCGGAATCCTCTACTACAAAGACGCGAGAGGGCTGCCGCCGACAGAATACTGGCACGACATGAAATTTTGGTGGCCGCACAACGAAGCAATTGTTGCAACATTACTCGCTTACAAAATGACAAAGGAATCAAGGTTCCTCGATCTTCATACGCTGGTGCATGACTGGGCGTATGCACATTTTCCCGATCCTGCTCATGGAGAATGGTTTGGATATCTGCATCGTGACGGCTCGCTTTCCACAAGAGTTAAAGGCACAATGTGGAAAGGCCCGTTTCACCTACCGCGCATGCAGTTGTATTGCTGGAAAATGCTGGAAGAAATGAAAGCGGAACAGAACAAGAACACACGATGACGAACGCAACCCTGGTGCCGGTCGAAGCAATCGAACAATATATTCTTTTGATTCGCGGATTGAGAGTTATTCTCGACACCGACCTTGGCACGTTTGTTCGGAGTTTCAACCTCCCGATTTGATGACGCCATTTTCTGAGGATTTCATGTTTCAGTTGACGAAAGAGGAGTGTTCACGTTTGACATCGCAAATTGCGATATCAAATAAGGACGCGGTGGCCGAAGATCACTCCCCCATGCGTTAACCGTCCGCATTGCACGAATCATAGACTTTTGAGAAAGGTTGTATGAAACAGGAAAGCGTGATACCTCTTGAGAATGTGCAAGGCAGAATCCTGTTGGTTCGCGGCGAAAAAATCATGATCGATGCTGATCTTGCGGAACTTTACCGTGTTACAACCAAACGGCTCAACGAACAAGTAAGGCGTAACAAGAGACGCTTCCCGGTCGATTTCATGTTTCAGTTGACTCTTGAAGAGAAAGCACAGGTGGTCGCAAACTGCGACTACCTCAAGAGAAGGGAAAGGCAGCTATGAGGCGTACCAGTATCATTCCGTCGGAACTCATCGAACAACGGATCTATCTCATACGCGGACAAAGAGTGATGTTGGATTTCCACCTCGCGAAACTGTACGGGGTTCCTACCAAATCACTCAACCTCGCTGTCAAGCGGAATGCGAATCGTTTTCCGGCTGATTTTTCCTTTCGCCTTACCGACGAGGAATTCGAGCAAGTGAAAGAATCATTGAGGTTTCAATTTGAAACCTCAAAGGCGGGGCGTGGTGGCAGGCGCTATTTGCCCAATGCATTCACCGAACACGGGGCCATCATGCTGGCAAGTGTTCTAACCTCACCACGTGCCGTCGAGGCAAGTATTTACGTCGTACGTGCCTTTGTCCGGTTACGGAATCTGCTTTCAACGCATAAGGAGCTTGCTCAAAAACTCGCCGAGTTGGAGCAACGAATCTCAAAGCATGATTCTGACATTCAAGCGATTGTCATTGCCATCCGCCAACTCATGACGCCTCCCGAGCCTCTACCCAAGCGACGGATTGGATTCGGTGTGGAAGAACCGAAAGCAGCATACAAGGTAAAAAAGCGCGCATGATAAAAACACATCGTCTGATGCTGGAAGAAATAAAATCAGACACTTTATAATAGAATGAGGGAATAAAAAATGGAGCGCAATGATCTTCCATCTGCAAACGATATCACGTTCTTTCAACAGAATGGTTATTGGCTCAGCCCGAAACTTTTCGATGACGGGGAGCTTGAAGACTTCAGAAAACATCACGCTGCAGTTGTTGCGGGAGAGTACGAGACGAAACGTCCGCCCCTAAACCGTGAGCCTGAACCGGGAGACGTGTCGCGGCTTGTGCAGGTAAACAATGCGTATTGGACAGACGCGACGCTCGCGCGACTAGTGCTTCATCCGACTATCGGAAAAATTGCCGCCCGGCTCGCAGGCGTGAAAGGGATACGTCTCTGGCACGATCAATTACTCTATAAGCCACCGCAAAGCGGCAATGCTGGAAATATCGGCTGGCACCAGGACCGCGGCTACTGGCTGTGGCTCGACAATGACAACGCGATCACCGCGTGGGTGGCGCTCGAAGACGTGAATGAAGAAAACGGCTGCATGGAGGTGGTACCCGGAAGTCACCGGTGGGGATTGTTAGGTGAAGACCACTTCTACCAGCAGGACATTGAACAACAAACCAAACGCATCGAAGAAAAAACCGGGCAGAAGTTTACCACTGCATCGTGCGTGTTGCCTGCGGGCTGTGTCAGCTTTCATCATTGTCTCACGATTCATGGAAGCCGCGCCAACATGAGCCGCCGCCCGCGCATCTCGATAGCGATACACCTGATTCCGGATGGCACACGCTACAAAGCGGACACAGTTTCAGAGGATCACTCCAGCAACACGCTGCGGCAACCGAAGGACGGCGATACATACGCGGGTCCGTACTTTCCCGTGTTGTACCGGGAAGGCGAACCTGATGCAAATGTCTGGATGTCGGTGAAGTAATTAATCATACACAAAAGTCGGAGCGGCGCGAAATGCGATTCACATGGCTTGATTGGTCACTCGTTTTTCTGTACATCATTGCAGTTGTAGCAGCAGGTTTAATGTCCCGGCGGCGGGTCACGAACATTTCGGATTTTCTTGTGGCAGGCAGGCAGATCCGTTATCACTTGGGCGTTGCCACTCTCGTTGCAACTGAATTAGGACTTGTAACGATGATGTACTTTGCCGAGCAGGGTTATCGCTTCGGCATCGCTTCATTCATCATCGGTATTATCTGGGCGGCGGCGTATTACACAATTGGCAGCACGGGATTTATACTTGACCGCATCCGGCAGATGGATATCGTGACGATCACGGAATATTTCGAGATTCGTTTTTCCAGAGGTGTACGGGTGATTGGGGCGATACTGATCATCGTTGCCGGTGTTTTGAGTCTTGGCGTTTTCCTCAAACTCGGAGCGGTCTTTCTTGTCCACTTCATGAATATTCCCGAGGCCTACCACAACATCACCCTCACCATTATCGTCTCGCTCGTTGTCATCTACACCATGGTGGGAGGGATGATTTCAATTATTCTCACCGACTATGTTCAGTTCGTTGTCCTCGCTTTCGGTATGGTGTTGACAACTGTTTTCGTGCTGGCTGAATTCGGGTACATGGATTTCTTCTCGCGCATTTCGGTGATGTATGCGTCGCAAAGTCTTGATCCATTTCTTCATCACGAATACGGATGGTCATTCATCGGGTATTGGACAATCTTTGCAATTTCCGGTTGCGTTCTCTGGCAGCCGGTGGCCCAACGGATTTTTGCTGCACAAAACCCCGAAGTAAATCGCTTCATCTTCAAATCAACAAGCTTGATGTTCCTGGCAAGAGCTTTCTTTCCGATACTTTGGGGAATCGGCGCAGCACTTTATTTTGGAACGGGTTCAGATGCAGTATCGGGAATGCCGAAGCTTCTCACCTTGATTCTGCCTATCGGGATGCTGGGTTTGTTTGCTGCAAGTATGTTTGCGGCGATGATGTCCACTGATTCCGGATACATTCTTGCGTGGAGCACGATCATCGTTCAGGATTTGATCAATCCTCTCCGCAACGGGACTTTAACGGATGCACAACGTCTTCTCTGGACGCGCATCTCAATTTTCGTAATTGGACTGTTGATGCTCTTCTTTGGAGTTTGGTATCAACTTCGGGACACAGCGTTTCGCTATCTACTCGACGTAACAACGATCTATTATGCCGGTGGCCTGGCTGTCCTTGTCTGCGGCCTTTACTGGAAACGTGCGACGACGTTTGGAGCGTATGCTGCGTTTGCCTGCGGCGCGCTTTTGCCGCTTGCTTCGGTCGTGGAAGACATGCTTCTTCAAGCGCAAGGCTCGGCTTCCGCCGGGTTTATTGCAGGACTTTTTTCTCCCAATGTTCGGGGATTACTGAGCTTTGTTTTTGGATTCACCGGCATGATCATCGGTTCGATGGTGACTTCGCCGGACAAACGTAATTCGATACAGAATTAGAGAGGGAACAGCTTATGGAATTCTGGCAAGTGGTTTGGACAATCGCCTTTGCGTTCGGGTTTATCAGCTTTTGCTACATCTCATACCGTATCATCACACGAGGGTATGCGGAAATCCAGAGTTTGCTCGAACAACCGAAACAGGACTAGGTATCGACTTTCGCGATGTTCGAGGAAAAGTTCTTTTCACGATGTTGAGGCAAAGTCATGAAACATCTCATTATTGTCGTCTGCATTGTTCTTGCTGAAGCAGGTATGTCAAACGGACTTAATGCGCAATCGGATTTCGACGGTTTGAATATGGGGATGGGAACGCTCTCGCGCCTTTCCCGCGCTCAGACTCGATCAATCAGTCCGGAAAACTTTACCGGAGAGAAAGGGAAAGGCGGAATGGCGACGGAAGGCACCGGCGCAAACGCGGCACGTGATCTTGGCCAGGGTTGGAAAATCTCGCCTTCAATCAAGATCGAACCCAAAACAACGTTCACGCTTGCAGACATCAAGGGTCCCGGAGCGATTCAGCATATCTGGATGACGCCAACGGGAAACCGGCGCTACTCCATCATCCGAATCTACTGGGATGGCGAGGCCCAGCCGTCCGTCGAAGTGCCGGTGGGCGACTTCTTCGCGAGTGGTTGGGGACAGTACGAACAACTATCGTCGCTTGCAGTCTGTGTCAATCCCGGAAGTGCATTCAACTGTTACTGGGAGATGCCCTTTCGTAAGCGGGCGCGCTTCACAGTCACCAACATTGC
>JBBRUI010000189.1:0-8821 GCA_038247945.1 Bacteroidota bacterium
AAAGCATACATCGCATTGTATTTGATGTTCTGATCCGTAAATCGCCGCCTCATTTCTCCCTCACCAACGCGGAGCGAGCCGGTCAGAAGGCTTTGAAGCTTTTCACTTAAACGGCGTTGACGCAAACCCTTTTCATAGTCGGTAAGCCATTTTGTGCCGTAATTGGGATCTTCCTCGTTTCGGATGAACTGGTTGGGGTTCGCAAGGAATTGATCGTACATATCGCGACGAAATTGTCCGGTGGAGTCGATGAAGTTTCGCTTCAGGTCTTCCGGAGGATTATCACCGCGCACCCAGTCAATAATTTCCTGGTCGGAAACCTGCAAGCCCAGTTTTTCGATTTCCTTTTCAACCAGTCGCTGGGTGACAAGCTGATCCCACACCTGTTGACGGGTTTGCTTTGATGCGTTTTCGTCGGGCTCGATGCCAGTTTGATTTTTTTGATTATCACTTGCCTGTTTAACGAGTTCGCTGAATTCCTGATACGAAATCTTCTTTCCCTCTATCTCACCGACATAGTTAGACTGGCCGCCCCGGGTGCCCAGGTAATCCATTCCCCATTCAAAAATGATCGTAATAACAAACGCTATTAGAAGTCCGAAAAGAATAACAGGCATACTTTCACGCATGCGGGTCATGATTGGCATAAACCGAACAAGCCTTTAGATAAAAGATGGAAGGAAACTTGAATTAAAAAGTGTTTTCAATATAACGGAATGAGTTCCTATATGCAACGCTTGATTGACTTTCTCAGGACATTGACGTACATTTGATCGCTTAATTTTTACATTTTTTTTTCCTGCCACACTCATTTCCTGTTCCCAGAATCCCGGAGGTTTGTAGTGCGAAAGTATCTTTTCAGAATTATTATTGTCGCTGCCGCGTTGCTCATCGGTGTATACTATTTGTGGCCGACGTATCAGGATTATCAGTTCCGTCGAACGGTCAAAGGGTTGACAGGGACTGACAGTGCACGGTACGTTGAAGAAAACGAATTGGATATCCGCGATGCACGTTCACGCCGAATCAAGCTGGGACTGGATCTTCAGGGTGGGATGCGCGTTGTTCTTGAGGTCAATACCTTAAAGTTGGTCGAGGACCTCGCAAAGAATAAAGACGAACAATTCGCACAGATCATGAAAGAGGTGGGGGATGAGTCACGGGCTTCTGATGAGACTCCCGTAACGATCCTTCGGAAGAAGTTTGAAGAAAAGGGAATCCGTCTCAGCAAACACTATCGGAACCTGCGTGACACAAACGACGACATTGCACAATTCCTCGAAGATGAATCCAAGAAAGCGATTGACCGGGCAATGGAAATTGTGCGAAACCGTGTCGACCAATATGGAGTGTCCGAGCCGTCGATTCAGAAACTCGGCGGGTCGCGCATCATCGTTGAACTCCCCGGAGTTTCAAATGAATCAGAGGTTGGTAAACTTCTGCAAGGTACAGCTCTTCTGGAATTCAAGCTCCTGAAAGAGCCGGAGATCGCATTACGCATCCTCACGGATATCGATAAAGGCCTTGCAGGCACTTCCGGTATTGACACAGCAGATACCACAAAAACCAAATCGCCTGTCGCCAGTGCAATCGATTCTACCGATGCCGCTGCCGATTCGGCGAAAGCCCACCCTCTCTTTTCGGCGTTCTTCGGCGTTGATCAGCGCTCCGGTGAAGCGTATGTGTATGAAGAGAATAAAGAAAAAGTGAAACGTCTTTTAGAAAAAGCGGAGGCTAATCGCCTTCTCCCCTCAGATTTTCAACTTTTATGGAGCGCAAAAACCGAACGCGCACGCGATGCAAGCGGGAAGAATTTCTATGTACTGTATCCGGTTAAACGCCAACCGGAACTTACCGGCGGCGTCGTAACAAATGCGAATGCGAGCATTGACCCATCCACGAGCAGCCACGTCGTAGACATCGAAATGAACAACGAAGGCTCAAAGGAATGGGCGCGCATTACCGGCGCAAATGTCAAGAAACGAATCGCCATAGTCATGGACAACGGGGTTTTCTCAGCCCCTGTTGTTCAACAGAAAATCATCGGCGGCCGGTCGCAGATCAGCGGAATGGCAAATCTTGAAGAAGCGCGCCTGATCGAAATCGTGCTGAAGGCTGGTGCTCTTCCTGCTCCTGTGGAAATTGTCGAGCAACGTTCCGTTGGACCTTCCTTGGGTGAGGATTCAATCACGAGCGGACTCTATTCGGGATTGGTTGCAACGCTCGTGACCATGCTGTTCATGTTCGTGTACTATCGCATGGCCGGTATGGTGGCAAACATAGCACTGTTGTTTTGCTTGCTTCTCCTCCTCGCGGTTCTTGCGGCATTCCAGGGAACACTCACATTGCCCGGTCTCGCGGGTATTATTCTGACGCTTGCCGTCGCGGTGGATGCAAACGTTCTTATCTATGAACGTATCAGGGAAGAACAGGCGGTCGGCAAAACACTTCGTGCAGCAATCGACGCAGGGTATGAGAAAGCATGGAGTGCAATTCTTGACTCCAATCTAACAACATTCATCACGGGTGTTATCCTGTTTCAATTTGGCACCGGACCCGTGCAGGGCTTCGCGCTAACCCTGATGATCGGTATCGTCGTAAGTATGTTCAGTGCAGTGTTCATTACCCGCCTTATCTTTAATATGTTAACGGACAAGTCCGGTTCAACTATCAGTTTCGGTTAATACTTCTTCAGGAGAAACATCTTCATGCGGTTTTTCGGCAAAACAAACATTGACTTTATGGGCAGAAGGAAATTGTGGTACACAATTTCACTCGTCACTATTGCTATCGGCCTCATCTCGCTTTTCTGGAAAGGTATTGACTTAGGCGTTGACTTTCTCGGCGGAACAGAACTGATTGTTCGCTTTAACGAGCCGATGGAAGTCGCTAACATTCGCTCCGCGATGGGCAAGGCCGGATTTGATCGGGCCGAGATCAAGAACTACGGAAGCGAACGTGAATTCCTTATCCGTACGACTGAACAGGGAACCGGATCAACAATCGCCCAGCGGGTGCGGGAGTCTCTCAAACAGAACTTCCCGACCAACCCTTTTGTTGTTCGAAAAGAGGACAAGATCGGACCAAAAATCGGAGCCGAATTGCGAACGAGGGCACTCTGGGCAATCATATGGTCACTGGTTGCAATCATGCTGTACATTGCTTTCCGATTCAAATTCATCTATGGTGTCGGAGCCGTTGTTGCTTTATTCCACGACGTGCTGATTGCGATTGGGCTCGTCTCGATTTTTGACGGCATAACACCGGGGTTTAATCTCGAAATCGATCAGAATATGATGGCTGCGTTACTGACGCTGGTCGGACTTTCGGTGAATGACACCGTCGTCATTTTTGATCGTATCCGCGAGAACCAAAAGATTTTCAAGAGTATGGGACTTGTTCAGGTCATCAACAAAAGCATTAACGAAACGCTTAGCCGCACCATCATTACGCAAGGGACAGTATTTACCGTGCTCATGATACTTTTGATTTTCGGCGGAGAAGTAAATCGTGGCTTTGCGTTTGCTCTTACAGTCGGTATCCTGACCGGAACGTATTCCACTATCTATATTGCAAGCGCCATTGTTGTCGAGTGGGCAAACAGAACACACAGAAAAGCCAAGCTTATTGACTAGTTTTATTGGGATTGATTTGTTGAATTTCTTCGAGAGGTTGACATGAAATTCAAAACCTCACAGCAAGGTGGTATTCCTGTCGTCGCAATCGAGGGCAATCTTATGGGCGGCCCCGATGCTTCGACGCTGAACGACAAGCTCGTCGAACTGACGGACGCCGAAAAGAAGTATGTCGTGGTGGATCTGGGCGGCGTGGATATCATCAACAGTTCGGGACTGGGCATGCTGATCAAGGGCGCTTCGACAATGAAGAACGCCGGCGGCGGATTGAAGATCGCCAAAGCATCCGAAAAAATTCTTGAGCTCATCAAAATCACCAAGCTTACAGGAATACTCCCCACATACAACACGGTCGCGGAAGCGGCGGCGAGTTTCAAAAAGTAATTGATTCTGAAAGCGTAATGTCCGACCTTTCTTCAGAGGAAGGTCGGATTTTTTTTTGCTGAGAAAAATCAAAAACTTTAACAGGAAGAACACAAAGGTACACGGTGACGGTTGGGTTATTATGCCTGATTTCGAAGTTTTTTTGAGGACGGAGTTATGAAACTTACGTACGACCCGCGATTCAACATCGCGTATATCCATTTTCGAGAGAAGCGAGAAGATGTGGAATCTATTCGCATCAGCGATGAAGTCGTCGTTGACATCGCTCCCGATGGTTCCGTTTACGGCATTGAGTTGCTGAACGCAAACGAGCAAATCAAGTTGTCGGATGATGGAAAACTTATGCTTGTCAATGAAGCCACTGGAAAGAAAGCGGAGTTCACCTTCTAACTATGCCCGTTCAAATTATAGTCGGCGCCCAATGGGGCGACGAAGGAAAAGGAAAAGTCGTTGACATGCTTTCCGAGCATGTCGACATCGTCGCACGATATCAAGGCGGCGCAAATGCCGGCCACACAGTGTGCATCGGCGAGAGCACCTACGTCCTCCACCTCATCCCGTCCGGCATTTTCCATAAACATATCACCTGCGTCATCGGAAATGGCGTCGTCATCGACCCTTCCGCCCTCATGAGCGAAATCCATCAACTGCAAACTGCCGGTATCGATATTACGGGGAGATTGCTCGTGAGCCACAACGCGCATCTCATCATGCCCTACCATAAATTGCTCGACACCATCCGCGAACAGACATCGAACAAGATCGGCACCACCGGTCGCGGCATCGGTCCGGCGTACATCGATAAATTCATGCGTACGGGAATCAGAATTGTCGATCTTCTCGATCGCGATGTTCTCGCAAAGAAGTTGAAAACAAACATCGAAGAGAAAAATCAAATCCTTACAAAAATCTACGGCGAAACAAAACTCGACGTCGACGCGATCATTGCCGAGTATCAGGACTTCGACAAGAAGATAGACGAGTACATTACCGACACGTCTCAGTACCTAAACACCGCATTGCGGGAAGGCAAGAAGATCATCGCAGAAGGAGCGCAAGGCGCGCTGCTCGATGTCGATCACGGAACATATCCGTTCGTTACATCCTCCAACCCCACATCAGGCGGCGCTTGCACGGGACTCGGAATTCCCCCAACCTCGGTGGATTCCATTGTGGGAATTGTGAAGGCGTACGCAACCCGCGTTGGGAACGGCCCGTTCCCGACCGAGTTGCTTGACGAAACGGGAGAACGCCTGCGTGCTACCGGCCATGAATTTGGCGCGACAACCGGACGCCCGCGACGTTGCGGTTGGTTCGATGCTGTTGCGCTGAAGTATTCCGCAATGATCAACGGCATTCAAAAAACAGTCATCACGAAGCTTGACGTGCTCGATGAATTCTCCGAGATTAAAGTATGCGTCGCGTACGAAGTGAACGGCAAACGATTGAAATCTTTTCCCACTGATGTCAAAACATTGGACCGCGTTGTGCCTGTCTATGAAACATTTGAAGGTTGGAACACTCCCGTTTCTGCATTCACCACATATGCGCAGCTTCCGGCTGCAACGCGAACGTATCTGAACGCCCTTGCAGATTTAACGGGCACGAAGAACTGGATAATCTCTGTCGGGCCCAGGCGAGATCAGACGATTATTATTTGAGGAATGAGTATGGGGTTGGATGGAAATTGGATCGCGATATCAGCCGAGCTTGCAGGGAAGAAAATTCCGTCCGGGTTGCTCAGTTCAATTTCTCTCTCGATTGCAAAGGACTCCTACACGGCACGGCTCGCCGGCGCAATCGATAAAGGCAAGATCTCCTGTAATCCGGATCTCATCCCTAATACAATGGATATTATCGGGTTTGAAGGCCCGAACAAGGGCAAAACCATCCGGGCTATTTACAGGATGACCGGCAAACACCTTGAGATGTGTCTCGCGTTGGAAGGTGGCGACTACCCCGAAAAGTTTATCAGCCCCCCTGAAAAAGAATTCTTCCTCGTACAATATCGCCGGCGAAACGAGTCGTGAAGGGTGCAGCGAATTTCAAAATCTTTCTCCTCGTCGTTGCGATATCGATCGTCGTGGGAATGTTGTTCTATTCCCAGAATATGATCGACCGGTTGCTCGCCAAGGAACGCGAGGTCGTTGACCTCTACGCGCGTTCGCTTGAATATCTTGCCAGCGAAAAATCCAGCAACAGCGACATAAGTTTTGTGTTCAACGAAATCGTCCGCGCCATCGACTTCCCGATGGTTCTCACTGACGCGGAGAACAACCCCATCCGCCCCATAAAAACCAGCGCACGCAATATCGAGATCGACACAACAAAACCTCCGGAAGAACAGGAAGCCCAGCTTAGAAAAATTATTGCAGCGCTCGACCAGCAGAACACTCCCATCAAAGTCGCAATTCAGGATACGATCGTCCTCAACTATCTGCACTACGGCGAGTCGGATATGATCCAGAGACTTCGCAGACTGCCCTTCATTCAATTCGCGTTGGCGGGATTGTTTATCCTTCTGGCGTACGTTGGCTTCAGCTACATCAAGCGAAGTGAGCAGAGTAATATTTGGGTTGGAATGTCGAAAGAGACCGCGCACCAACTCGGCACGCCTCTATCCAGCATGATGGGATGGATTGAACTCGCGAAGGAACACGCACGCGACAACCCGCAGTTGAGTGAAACAGTCGGCGAGATGAGTAATGATATTGAGCGCTTGAACAAAGTCGCCGCGAGGTTTTCCAAGATCGGCTCCAAACCGGATTTGAAACCGGAGAATCTTACCGAGGTAATTCAAGGCGTGATTGATTACATCAAAAAAAGAATCCCAAAATCCGGAAAAAATATCGAACTGAAGATCACAACGGCAGGAGATTTTCGGGCGAACATCAATCGTGAGTTGTTCGAGTGGGTGATTGAAAACCTGATGAAGAATGCGCTCGACGCGATGGAGCAGACTTCCGGAAGCATCTCGTTCCGCATCGAACAGTCTGGCAGAACCACAACCATCGACGTAAGCGATACGGGAAAGGGCATTGATCCGAAACATCACAAGGATGTATTCCGTCCGGGGTTCAGCACGAAGAAACGCGGGTGGGGGTTGGGACTAAGCCTCTCGAAACGAATAATCGAAGAGTATCACAAAGGGAAATTGTTCGTGAAGCAGAGTTCGATTGGCGGAGGAACGACGTTCAGGATTAAGCTGTCGTGATTTCGAATTGCAGATTTGAGATTGCTTCGTCCCGCCGAACAGAGGCGGGACTCGCAATGACAGAACAGAGAGTTTTCAAACTTGTCACTAATTCCTAATTCCTAATCTCTCATTCCTAATTTCCATCAGCGCACTATCTTCAGCAGTCAATCTCCCCAACACTTCCTTCGCTTTCACCCGTCCCATCTCAAAAGTCTCTCCTAATTTCGGCTGAACGAATTCCGTGTCCTGCACAGGCAGCTCTTCATCCGGAGCGATGATGACGGGATGGATGATCTGTTTGTTCCCTTGTTTGAATGAGAACTTGCTCTCCTCTTCGGCAAGAATTTCTTCCAACCGGACGCGGGCTTTGTCATCCGATATCGAACCGAGAACGCGGGACCTGAGAACGCCCCATGTTTCCAAATCGTTGTTCACATCCTTCACACTTTGCATGTCCCGGTGGAAATACAGGTTGGGCAGCAACTCCACCGCCGTCCGCACCAAAATAGAAAACAGATTCGGGAATTTCGCTCCGATGCTCTCTTTCGTTTTGTTCGGATACGTCGGATACGTATTGACAACAAACAGTTCATTGATGTCGCCCGTTTGCAAAATTGATTTTAGCGGCGTCTTGTTGGAGATGCCGCCGTCCGCGTACAGTTGCGGCGTGTCCTGCAGATGTTCAGGGATATCGGGATCCATCACGATCGTCTTCACCGGCGGGTAAGCGACTGTGGTGATCGTGGATGCCATCAGATATTCTTTTGCTTTCTGAATATCGGGTTCGGTCGTGAGGCATTGCAGATACGCGGCGCCGGTATGCAGGGACGTAAGCGAAACAAAAAAATCATCCACAGTCCGGCGTGAACGGATGGCGGAAAGGTCCAGATAGTTATCAACGTACTTGTCATACAGCGGCGTGTTATCGAAAATGGAATCGATGCCGGAAACAGTCGGCCACTTTTCGATGCGGTGCGTTGCGAATTTCAGGAAGAGTTTGAAAATTCCCCAACCGCGCACTTTATAAATGTCATCGTTGGTCAGTTGTTTCCACTGCGACTCAATCTCCAGCCGTGCGGCGGAAAGGTTCTCTGCTTGTGCAATGCTCATCCCGTTCAGCGCGCCTACCGATGTCCCGGATAAGATGTTGATGCGCCTGCCGGTGCGTTCAAAGTAATCCAGTAACTCCACCAGAGCGCCTGCCTGAAACGCACCGCGGGCTCCGCCGCCCGATAGAACCAACGCTAGTTTACCCATTGTGCACCGTTACTTTCTTCGACCGAAATAATCTTCCATCAAGATACAAATCTTTAGAGAGAAACAATATCAGCGCCTTGGCTTATCTCATGCTGAAGCGCTTTTATTCAGCATCTAACGAGAGCCTTCTTAGGTTTGATTCCGAACAGAAACATCTCAGAATGACCTGTTAAAATTGGAACATTCTCACTCCGCGTTCAAAACCTGCCGTGCGGTTGTGAATACCTTATCCAGCATCGGTTCCGTCAATCTGCCGGTAAAAGTGTTTTGCTGGCTCGGATGGAATGAAGCGATAAATGTCAGATCGCCGAACTTATATGCTGCGCAGTGGGCGAATTTGGGTTTTGCT
>JBBRUI010000190.1:0-8801 GCA_038247945.1 Bacteroidota bacterium
GTTGATGCCGTCTACATTGCTTTGCCGAACAATATGCATCGTGATTATGTAGTAAAGGCTGCATATGCAGGTGTCCATTCTTTATGTGAGAAACCGCTCGCTGTGACCGAAGAAGAATGCGTGGACATGATCGAAGCGACCTCCGCCTATAATGTCAAGCTGATGACTGCGTACAGGCTGCATCTGGAGGAAGCAAACTTAAAGGCTATCTCCATTGCCAACTCAGGAAAAATCGGCGACCTGCGGATATTCCATTCTGTTTTTTCCCAGCAGATCAAGCAAGGCAATATCCGATTGAAAGGCGATCTTGGCGGCGGGACTTTTTATGACATGGGAATTTATTGCGTGAATGCAGCGCGGTATTTATTTAAAGATGAACCGACCGAGGTGTTTGCGTACAGCGCCAACAGTGGTGATCGGCGGTTCAAAGAAATTGATGAAATGACGAGTGCCCTGCTGCGCTTCCCGGATGAACGGCTTGCGATCCTCACCTCAAGTTTCGGAGCTGCGGCAGTCGGGTGGTACGAAATTGTCGGGACGAAAGGGAGTCTTCGCGTGGAAAACGGATACGAATACTCGCAGCCGCGGGAACACCGGCTCACGATCAACGAGAAAACACGAAGCCAAAAATACCCGGTGACCGATCAGTTTGCCCCTGAGCTGATCTATTTCTCCGATTGTATTCTCAACAACAAAAAGCCGGAACCGTCGGGTGAAGAAGGCCTTGCGGACGTGCGCATTATTCAGGCAATCTACCGGTCAGCAGAGAAAGGCAAGCCTGTATCGATTGATCAAATTAAAAAAACAGCAAGACCAACCATGGCGATGGAGCAGAAACGAGCGAAGGTAAAGAAACCGAAACTCGTCCACGCATCCACGCCTTCCACATAACCCATCAACCATTCAAAGGAGGATTTATGCCACGCGGAAATAAAACGAAGGATATGGACAACCAGGACGTCACAGACGAGATGGAGGAGGGATCCGAGGTCATGGAGGATTCACAAAAAAAGGGAACGCGCAAGTCCGGCGCAGCAGCTAGTAATAAAGGCGGGAAAAAAGGAGCCGGTTCCAACAAGAGCAAACCCGCGGGCGGCGGTACAGGAAGTAAATCAAGTCCGAGTCGGGGAGGCAAGAAATCCGGCGGCACAACGAAACGGGCAAGATAGATTCACGACAAGGGCTGTCTTCATGACAGCCCTTGTCAATATTATTACCCCAACCTTCAGCTTTGCGAAGATGATACAAATGCAAGATACGGGCGTTCCCCCGCATGATGGAGCGGCGGGGTCGGCGTCCTTCAGGCTTGCTACGCTCGGTGCCGTCTCAATCCGTAGTGCAGAGGAAGGCAAACCTGCAGTTTACCCCGCCAACGGCGGGGGCCGCCTAACACAAAAAACGTGAACCCATGAAAGGCTACGGAATTTATTCCGTGGTTTACGGTGGCTCTTGGTTGGTAGAACAACTTTGGGTTATTCCGGTTTTTGGAGCTCTCTCAACTCCCTCACATGCTTAAACTCCACGTCAGGAAATTCTGCAGAGTGCCGATACCCGCAGTGAATCTTCTGCCACTCTGTTGATCGCATATCTGCTTCACGCAATCCTGATTTCGTTTCTGCAACAAAGTAGAATTTCTTTTGCCCTTTGAATACGAGGGCCCAATCGGGTCTATACTCTCCAATCGGAGTCTTGATGACAAACTTCCTCGGCAGCTTGATGAAGAATTCTACGTCTTCGCTATCTTCACAATCCTTTGCAAATCTCTTTTCCGGTCCTGAGAGCGAATCAATCTCAATGAAGTTGTATAGAGTCTTCTCCTGATTGCGAACCGGATAGAGGTTCTCGATGTAGGCTTCAATCTCGCCGTCTTCAAACAAGCGCATCTCGTATCTTTCGCCGCCGACTTTCAGGTACTTCACTCCCTCCACCATCATTGTATTGAGCACGGCTTTGATTTCCCGGATAACGTTATCAAGAAACATCTGCGGATTCTTCAGGCAATCGGATAAACGACCTGACTCTTCGAATATTCGAACGAGGGTTGAGCGCGTCAATTCCGTTTTCGCTTGAACGTATCCTAACAAATCCGGTATGTTCACATTTGAAGATTCAATACCATGTACGCGTGTTGACAGCGTAGCGCCACTGATACCGGCGTTATCCATCACCACTTGCGTTCTCTGCGTAATGATTCGCGGCGCTATGGTTGGTTCCATTTGCCGGACTCGCTTTGCCGCTTCTGCGACCAAGCCATCTGTGCTGTATTGAACACGATATGTTGTCTTTTGGCGGATGCGGTTCCAGAGTTCCAGGAACGAGGCGTCTGTATCGTAGCCCTTCTTTAACCGGACCTGAACTTTATCCTCTTTCCTCTTGATGCGACCGGGAAACTTTTCGCCGGTGTCTTCTTCAATTTCCTTTTGTAGTTGCTTTGCAAAGTCCTCGTAGCTCTCATTCGCCACAACAGTCAGGCGGTTAACCGACTTGTCAAACACACGGTCGCCTTTACTGTTCACTGCAAGACGTAAGCCGCGCCCGATCTCCTGCCGCTTTTTCAGTTCGGATTTTGTTTCGTTCAGCGTGCAGAGTTGAAATACATTCGGGCTATCCCATCCTTCCCGCAATGCCGAGTGGCTGAAAATGAATCGCAGGGGCTCTGAGGCTTCAAGCAACTGTTCCTTTCGTTGCATGATCTTCTGGTACGCTGTAACGTCATCCTCGGACGGCTTGCCTTCACGCGAGTCCTTCAGGGTTCCCTTCTTGTCCTGCGCAAAGTAACCATCGTGAACCTTCCTTACGTCAAATGGAATCAACCCGCGATACTCATCTTTGTCGGCATATTCCCGATAGATGTTCTCAAACCATTCTGCGAATTTGCCGGGCACGACTGTTCCGCCTTCATACGAGCGGTAGTTTTTCACCTTGTCAACGAAGAAGAGGCTGAGCACCTTTATCCCGAGCGGTTTGAGTTTCGCTTCCTTGCGGAAATGCTCTTCCACTGCCTTGCGGATTTGCACTTTCATGATGTCATCCTGATAGCCGCCTTGTGTCGCTCCGACTTCAAGCCTCGTACCGTTCGAGAACTCGACATATCCATCCCCGGCGTTTATCTCATTGACGATGTAGCCCTCACGGTATTGCTCTCGTTCTTTTGAGAGGTCGAACAGATTGTCGCCGTTCTTCATAGTCACCGGTTTGCGCCGAATCTCTTTCGCTCCGGCAATATCAATCGTAAGCTTCGCCGTAAGTTTGGTTTTAAGCGCCTTGATGCTTTCAACTCGTATGAACGGCTGGTTGAAACTCTTCTCACTAATGACCGAATCCACTTCAATCTGCTTCACCAGACCGAGGTCGTATGCTTGTACGGGGCTGAGCTTGTACACAAGGTTGTATTGCTTGGTATGCGTGGCAGAGTAACGCAGAGTGCAGGACGGATTCAGATTCTGAATTGCCTTTCTTCGGATGTCTGTTTCCATGTTCTGCGGTTCATCAACTATCACAATAGGGTTGGTGTGTTGAACAAATTCAATCGGCTTCTTCCCCGTGAGTCTGTCGTTGGGTTTGTTGATGACGTTTTCATCTTTTGCAAACGAATCTATGTTGATGACGAGAACCTGAATAGTATTGCCCGATGCAAAGCCACGAAGTCCGGACACGTTGCGGGAATCATAGACTTGATATGAAAGCGGAGTCTTGTCGTACAAGCTCTGAAAATGCTCGTGTGTAATCTGAAGGTTCTTCAACACTCCTTCACGAATTGCAATGCTCGGCACGACGATGATGAACTTCTTGAAGCCGTAAACTTTATTCAGTTCGTAGATGGTTCGGAGGTAGCAATATGTTTTGCCTGTGCCGGTTTCCATTTCAATCGAGAAGTGCATACCGTCAAGCGCATCCGAAACAGGCAAGCCTCTCATTGCCTGCACCTTCTTTATGTTCTCCAAAATCTCGTGCTCGGTTAAACGGATTGCATTGCCCACGCCGTACTCGCTGAACTGCAAACTTGTTTGCGTCCCGCCAAGCGAAAACTCGAACGCACCCGTGTTTAACGGTTGACCTTCAAACACATCAACGACAGATTGTATAGCTTGAAGCTGATAGTCCTGGTTGGAGTCGAAATGGAGTTTCATTTACCTGAGGACTTTCGTTTCCCGTTCTTTGCCTTCAGTTTCTTCATTTTCTTTAGAATTTCCCTGTCTTCGCTGGCAACTTTGCGCTGAACTTTCTTGATGTCTTCCTCGGGCGGCAATTCCTCCGGCTTGATGCCCCGATCTTTCAAGACCTGCCTTACGCTCTGGTTGTTCTTCACGTGTTCCGTAGTAATCGCCGGCTCACCCTTAAGATCGTCCTTCTTCAGGTTGAAGTTTGTAATCTCAGTGGCAAAGTCCTTTGCCTTGATTGTGATTGTCGGAAGAAAATCAGCCAGCGGTCGACCTCCGGGCACCTGAAGTCTTTGTTTCATATCGTTTGTGGTGAACCCGCCAAACAACGCTCGATCGCCTTTGCTCCGTATGCGAGCGAACCCTTGATTGTCAACCCCACGCTCAAAGATGAGACCGGAAAGCTCCTTCTCCGAAAGGGTGAGTTTCTCTCTTGCTTGCACTCGCTCCCATTCATTGATGCGCTTCCCAGAATCTCCTGCTTTCGCGTTTGGACTGCGAAGTAGCTCATGGCAAAAGCGATCGGGTCCTTCCGGGGATCGCCGTTCTGGGCTATCAAATAGCAAGCATAGCGGGTCAGCATAATGTCATCGATTTCCCGCTGCGTGCCGGAGCCGATGTCGACCATTTTGCTGGCGTCAGCAAAATGGTCGGCGGTTTCCTGCCGTGCGTTGGCACATGCCGTCTTTGCCTTGTCAATAACCTGCAGGAAATTCCGCCATTGGGTATAACCCAACAATTCCTGTAGTTCTCGCGCCAACCAATACTCGACATCATCAGCCTTGTGAGCTGCGGCTTCAAAGTTTTGCGTCAGCGTTCGTATCAGTTCAGTTTTCAAGGGTTCTCCTCAACGGTTGACCTTCCCCGAAGGGTCCTTCGGACAAACACGTCAACGACGGATTGTATGGCTTGAAGCTGGTAGTCTTTAGATATCTCATGAGAAAATGAAGCCTCTTCTTCCAAAGTCCCAATGGGACGAAATATCTGTAGAACATTCAACAAACGAAAAACCTCAAGCACCGTAGGCGTGACACAGAATGGTTGTTTCTTCTCAAACAGTTTATTACGTTGGTAGTGTAGTTTAGCAACACCGGTGCGAGTAACACCGGCCCGACGGCTCCGGAAGCCTGTCCGCCGATAGGCGGAAAATCCCGGGGCCGTTTCTGTTCGTATTGCAGACCTCATATCGTCCTAAACTCCACTCCCGCATCCTTCATTTGCAGAACCGTGTTGGTTTTCATTTGGTCGTTGCCTTGAAAGAGACGATCTAAACAAATAACGTGCTGCGGCATGCCCGCCGAAGTCTGCCCTTCGACGTAGGCGGACTTCTGTTTTATGATAGCGTCGATTGCTTCTTGCGTAGCAGCCTCAAGCAATAGCAATACTTCTCCACCGGCAATTGAGTACGCGGGCACACCGCCAATTTCTATTTTCTCCAGCGGAGTCGTAAGCTCGAATCCCGATTTGAGAAGTATCTCCCACGCCATGCTATCTGCCTCGGACACCGCGCGCACAGGATCGACAAACACTTCCATTTGCCGTTTCAGTTCTGCTTCTGTTTCAATGACATCCGTGCGCCAGATTTTGAAGTTGGAAGGTTCGAGCGTGAAGACTTTGAAGCCGAGGTCTATGTTTGTTTTGTCAAACAACCCGGTCTCTTTTTCAATTTCTTTTGAGATTGTTTCGCTCGCTTTTCTAACCCGTGCCTTACTGATTTCTGAGATTGTCTTGTACCCTGCTTTGTACGCTTCAGTGTCTTCCTCTGTTTTCTCAGGCAACTGAACGAGAATGAATCTTCGAGCAAGTCCGTCTTCTTTGTTCAATTGAAAAATTGCATCCGCTGTTGTTCCAGCACCAGCAAAAAAATCCAGCACTATATCATCGGAACCTGAGTCGGATATTTGTAGAAGTCCTCGAATGAGTTCAGTTGGTTTGGGATTGCTGAAGATATTCTTTACACCAAACAGCAACGATAGTCGTTCATTAGCTCCCTGATTGTGTCCAAACTGCTCGTGTGTCCACCAATTGGTCGCCGATTGCCCTTCCTCTTGCCTTTCAAACCTGAAATATTTCTTGCGCGGATAACCATCCCCCTTTTTCGGAAAGACAATTCTTTTATCAGCTAACAAAGCTTTGTATGTTTCCTCTTCACCCATCCATTCATCATCAAGAGTCTTTCCTGTCGGCGTAATGATTGTGTATTTTGATCCATTCTGATCTGAGCCCACCTTCCACGGTTTAGAAGCCCAATCACCTCTGAGGTCGTTATCCGGATTCGAGAAATCACCAGTTAGATCAATCGTACCAACACCAGAATTCTTGAACGATTCACTATTCTTTGTATACGCTAAGATGTGTTCACCTACCAGTGCTATCATTTTGGTTTTATCATTGGGTTGGTTATGCCGTCTCCGCCAGTGAATATGTCCCTCAAAATTCTCCTCTCCAAAAATCTCATTCACCACCAACCGCAAATTGTGCACCTCATTGTCATCTATCGAAACAAATATCACCCCATCATCGCGTAAAAGATTCCGTGCAAGAAACAGGCGTGGGTACATCATCGAAAGCCAGTTAGAGTGATACTGTCCGTTCTCTTTGCTGTTCTTCCGGAAGAATCCTTCCTTCGTCAGGTAGCCCGCTTCATCCTTGTCGCCAATGCGTTTGAGGTATTCAGCCTTTGATTCCGAGAACTTGTCGGGGTAGATGAAGCTGTCGTTGCCGGTGTTGTATGGCGGGTCAATGTAGATCATCTTCACCTTGCCGTAGTAAGATTTTTGCAGCACCTTCAGCACCTCAAGGTTTTCACCCTCAATGAAGATGTTTTGTGTGGTATCGAAGTCGATGGATTGTTCGCGTTGCGGTTTGAGTGTTGCAGTTGTCTGAGTTTGAATTGCCCGGAATGCATCGGACTTGCCCGCCCAATTGAGCACGTAGCGTTCATTGGTAAGTGCAATATCATCGCCAAGCGTGAGCTTCAGCTTTTCCCAATCAACTCCATTCTCAGAGACGACTTCGGGAAATGCTTCTTTCAATTTTGCAAGTTGGTCGTGCAGGATGTTCTGCGATTTACCGTCCATGAGGATTAGCGTCCTAACAGGTTGCTGAAAAACCAGTCGTAACAGTCATTGCGAGTTCATTCACCACGGTGGCTATTTGGCGCAATGACACAGCAATAATCGTCAGCCTGAGCGCAGTGAGTCCCGATGCTTTGTATCGGGAGTCGAAGGCTGCTCTGAGCACCCTTCGACTTCGTTCCGACCTGAGAAGCGGTCGGGACTGCGCTCAGGGTGACGTGGGTTTTCGATTCAAACTGTGTCATTAGCAGCGAAGCGAAGCAATCTCAACATCGAATCCGTGGAGAAAAGAGAGATTGCTTCGGCAGAAAGCGCCTCGCAATGACCAGCAAAAGAGTTTTTCATCATCCTGCTAATGTTTCGTATTCGGATTGCTGTCTAAGCACAACTATTTCGTTTGTGTCTCTGGCGAGCCTATTGGTGCTGTAATTCTTGATTATAAGAGATTAGCTTCTTCATTACTCCTGGTCCTTGGGAGTTTTGGTGCTGCCCGGCGGCGGCTCGTTTACAAGAGCCCAAAATACTCCGAGTTGCCTCACCGAGCCGAGGAATTCTTTAAAATCCACCGGCTTCACAACGTACGCATTTACACCGAGACTGTAACTCTGAATTGTGTCACTTTCCTCGCGGGATGATGTGAGCATCACGACCGGAATTCTTTTCAAGCGCTCTTCCGATTTCAACGTCTTCAGCACCTCCAGGCCATCAACCTTCGGCATTTTGAGATCCAGCAGGATTACGGCGGGATTGTCGGGCGTGCGATCCGAGAATTTTCCCCGGCGAAAGAGGAAGTCCAGAGCTTCCTCGCCGTTGCGAACCACAATAACTTCATTGGCGAGATTCGCCTCCTTCAACGCTTCCAGAGTGAGTTCGACGTCTGCGTCATTATCTTCTACAAGAAGAATTCGTTTCAGAATTTCCAATTGCTATCCTTTCGATGATCTTGGAAGTGAAAAATAAAATGTAGCGCCCTCGTCAGGCTTGCCCTCCGCCCACGTTCTCCCTCCATGCCGGTGGATGATACGCCGAACGTTTGCCAGTCCGATACCTGTCCCTTCAAATTCGTCGTTGCGGTGCAGGCGTTGAAAAATACCGAAAAGCTTGTTCGAGTATTTCATATCAAACCCCGCTCCGTTATCCCGCACAAAGAATACTGCGTGGTCGCCGCCGTTAGTCCAACCCATACTAATAATCGCCGGAGATTTATCCCGTGTAAATTTTACGGCATTGGAAAAAAGATTCAGCACGGCTTGCCTAAGCATGGACCGGTCGCCTTCAATTTCCGGCAGTTGGCCGATGTTGAACGTAATCGGGCGGTCTTTCGTTTCACGTGAGACCTCGATCAGCACTTCTTCCACAAGCCGGTTGAAATCTACCGTGCTCTTCTTCATTTCCTCCCGACCCATGCGCGAGAACGTGAGCAAATCATCGATCAGCTCACCCATGCGTTGTGCCGAATCGGAAATTGTTATCAGGTACCTCCGCCCTTTTTCATCCAGCATAGAGGCGTTGTGCTTTTGCAGAAGCTCGGCGAACCCGTTGATATGACGCAACGGGGCACGCA
>JBBRUI010000191.1:0-8625 GCA_038247945.1 Bacteroidota bacterium
AAGGAGTCATCAAAGATTGTGAGAATGAAGTCGCTCGGCAGAGTTGTGGCGTCGTCCGGATTACTATTGAACCGCTTCACGCGCATACTCGTCGGGTCAAGGCGATTCAAGCCGAATACTGTGCCAACCCAGAGAATTCCATTTCGATCAGCATGCAATGCCGTGATTGCATTTGCGCTCAGACTTGTGCTGTCATTGGGAATATTCAAAAGATGAGCAAATGATTTTGTTAGACGGTTGAATTTGCTCAGACCATTACCAGTCCCAATCCACAGAGTGCCATGCACGTCCTCACATATTCCTGAGACAATATTTGATCGCAGGCTGCGGTTGTCGTTTGGACGAGTCGCGAACTCCATCTGTTGCTTCAGCGCGGAATCAAAGAGAAACAGGCCGCCCTTCGTTCCAATCCATATTTGCCCTGACTTGTCCTGAAAGATTTTGTTGACGGTATTACGGGCAACCACATTTTTGGCAGGAGAGGCGACGCGGATATGTCTAAATTGTTCCTTGCCAAGAATTAGTTTTTCCAATCCGCCTTGATATGTTCCAACCCAGAGTATTCCCGACCGGTCCTGCAACAATCCTGTGACGTTGTTACTACTTAGTCTGCCTGCAGAATCAGCAGTGAAGTTCGTGAATGTTTCCTCGATGGGGTTCAAGCGACTCAAACCGTTGTTCGTTCCAAGCCACAGCATTCCGTCTTTGTCTTCAAGCAGCCTGTTGATGGTTCGTCCGACGAGGCTATTTGTGTTGTCTGGCCGGGGAAGAAAGCGACGAACGCATTCATTTGTTTGTGGCGAGAATTGATTCAGGCCGTTATCCGTTCCGATCCAGAGCATTCCCTTTCTGTCTTGAAGAATTGCGCTCACGAGATTGCTGCTAATCGTTTTCGAGCTTGTCGCGTCGTACTTGAATCGTGAAAATGAATTTGTGGCGGGGTTGAATCTGTTTAACCCGTTATGCGTGCCAACCCACAACGTTCCGCTGTTGTCCTCACACAGCGAGATAACGCCGCCGGCAGTGAGGCTTGTGCTGTCTCCTTTCTTACGGACATATTTTGTAAAGACCTTCTTCTTTGGATCGAATCTATTGAGCCCGCCTCTTTCTGTTCCCGCCCAGATAAAGCCCTGTCTGTCCCCGAGTACAACCCACACCATGTCATCGGAGATGCTCGCTGAATCGGACTTGCTATGCATGTAGCGGGTAAATTTTCCCGTTGCGCGATCAAGCTTGTTCAAGCCGCCGCCGTACGTTCCAATCCATAAATTATCGCTGCGGTCTTCATAAATAGAAAGGATGTCGTCGTTCGAAAGCGTCGTTGTATCGGCGGGGTCATGCCGGTATGTGGTGAACGTGTATCCGTCGTATTTGATCAGTCCGTACATTGTACCGTACCAGAGAAATCCTGCGCGGTCTTGATACATGCACCAGACAAGCGAGTTGCTGACTCCTTGTTCGAACGTAACATGCTCGAATTGAAAATCCTCGCGCTGACAGAATGTTTGTGTAGGCAGGAAGAAAGAAAGGAGGATCGCAAAAACAAAACTTATCCACTTCAGCATAGTCATTCCAAGGATCTCTTCGAATTGTTTAGATAGAATACGCAAACGGAATTGAAAAGGAAACCTGCCAAAATTGGTAGGGGGGGCCGATGGCGGCGATCCGAAGGCGTAGCAATGAGGATTGCTAAAGGATACGTTCGGCTTGCCGATCGCATGACAACTCTGGCACGCGAGAGGAGTAACCATTGGCCGTTCGATATCGAAAAGAGAGTTGCGGGTTGCCGTGATCATGCCGTTGTTCCCGCGGTTTGCTTCCGGAATCTGCTCGACGAGTTTGTGCTGTTCGGCAGAGAAATCATCCAGTCCCGAAAGCGCAATCCACGCTGGAGCGCCGTGACGACTCATGTTGTACCGATGTGTTTCACCCGGATGGCACTTTGCACATTTTGCCGGCGTTGGTGTATTGGTAATGAAGAATCCCTCGTGGTCTTTACCCAGTATTTGTTCTCTCTACGCCATGACTGTCCATGCACGAAACACCGGCATGAGCCATTGTACTCTGCGAATACTGGTTCACAATGTCCGGCGAAACGCGTTTGTGACATGATGCGCATTTATCAGCGCCACTGTAGGCGGCAGGCTCCGTCTCCATTGCTGTCGTGGGTTTTCCGCCAGTAGGGAGTTTTTATGATTAACGTCAACTATAATTCCCCATCAGCGACAATTATTTTTCCCTACTGTTAATTGACGTTTTCCTCTTGTTTTTCCTCACCTCTGGTGTTACTCCCTCCTCGTTCTTGGGAATGCTTGAGGCGATAGCTTTCCACGTTCAATTCCAAAATGATACTGTGGTGGATCAAACGGTCGATCACTGCAGGTTTCTTTTGTTAAGATGATGCATTTGTAGGTTTCTTGATATCGTCAGTTCACTCTACCGGTACTCTGCGGTATCCTTTTGCCAAATACCTACTAAGACCTCCAGTATGTCAGACCTGAATTTCATTCTGGCGATGTTCTAATTTCTATTGTCACGATCGAACATAGAAATCAGTGCAGCAAATGATGGGCACGGGCAAATCGGTCTTACGTCGAGATCATACAGCTATCTCTATACACTCAACTAGCTTTTCATCAAAAAAAACTTATTTCCGATATGTCCGGTTCATGAGAAATTCAAAATGTGTGTTGCACCACCCATACAATTGAATATGCTTGTGAAGCCAGGGATTCGGTTTGAGGTCTCAGGATGTGTAAGTTGAGCGGGACCCGGGTTCCGGGCACCTCAACTCTGTGAAAAGGCACGTCAGGTTGAGGTGTAAGCGCAAGAACATAGTCGACTAGGAACTGCGCTCAGCGAAAAATCAGCAATAAGCAAACTGATAGAGGAAATAGAACTTCGCAGTATCAAAAGTTTCTGTCCCCGCTACACTCTTAATTGAAAGTCCCGATGGTATTAGCGAATCCCATCATTGGATGAGCCAACATCGGGACTTTTGTTATGTACATGTAGCGCGGTTCCTCTCCCGGTCTACCAGAAATACCCATCACGAATCGACGGATCCAACGCTTCTTCTCGAACGTGCTTGCTGAGTCAAACGCTCGTTCAAACTCACACCCGCGCGTGTCTAAGCAGTATCCAATTGTGTTAAACATTGTTTTCCCCTTGACATGGGGAGGAAGATATGCTACATTGTAACCGTTTACATTGATGATACGTTGAGAAAGATTCTTTCTTGCAGAATGTAAACGATTACATTTCTCCGATTCTACTTGTGCCCTTTAATATTGAAGTTCTCTCGTAGCGTCGTGCTTCTTTTATTTAGCAACAACAATACATGACAAGCGAAAGACGTCACGTTTCTACTTTTTCACAAACCATATTAACCAAAGGAGAGGTTCACAATGAAACCAGTTGGCTATAAACTCCCGCTTGTGCTGTTTGCTGGATTGCTGTTATGTGCTTGCCTCGCGCGGGCTCAGTACAATGATCCCGCTGTTATGATGGCAAGAAGCGCTGCGGGCACGATAGCAGTAGACGGACGGATGAACGAGTCAGATTGGTCAATGGCTGCACCCTACTTAGTGTTCGGACCAAATGCACGAACTAATGCGATTTCGAAATCGGTAACAGGCGGGGTTGAAGTGCGTCCATCGTACGCGGATACAAGCTGGGCGACTGTGAAATTGTTGCGGAAGGGCTTGCGGCTTTATATCGGTATTCAATCAATGGACAAGTCGGTTGGCAGATTTGGAGATAGTTGGGAAGGCGATGGATTATTTATGAAGATCAAGAATGCCGCCGCAGCCGAGGGTGAGTTTAAACTGTATTACAACGCGTCTGCTCGTACTGCTCCATCAAGAGACAGCGCGGTGTACGAGATTGGGGGACCGTTCCGTCCCGGATTTGGTAATGGCGTTGGCTTGGTAAATTCGGGTACGATACCATACGACACGACACAGGTGGACAGTGGCTACACCCTTGAGCTTGAAATCCGGTTGGACTCATTGGGGTTTGCAGCAAACATTGACACACTGCAGGCATTGATGAGCATCTTTGATGCGGATGGCTATCATCGCGGAACGCTGCCGTGGGAAGGGCCTCCAACACGTACATTCCACAAAACATGGTGGGGTAGCGAGTGGGGTCCGGTTATGCGAAAAATCTATCTCGAACCACAGCGAGCGTTTGATGATCCCGCAATGTTGACAGCCAAGGCAGCGATCGGGGATATTAATGTTGATGGCAAGATGGATGAATCTGATTGGACGACGGCAAAACCGTATTTGAAGTTCGGTCCGAATCCACCAACAACAGCCGATGAGAAAACCGTGACCGGCGGCGCGCTTGTACGCGGAGCGTATTGGGATCCAAGCTATGCAACGATGAAGTTCTTGCGCAAAGGTCCGCGGCTGTACATTGGTATCCAATCGAAAGACAAATCCGTTGGGCGATTTGGCGATAGCTGGGAAGGCGACGGTTTGTTCATGAAGATCAAAAATGCAGCGGGCACTGAAGGTGAGTTCAAGCTCTACTATAACGCATCGGACCGAACAGGTGCGTCACGAGACAGTGCGGTGTACGAGCCGGGTGGTCCGTTCCGTTCCGGATTTGGAAGAGGTATTGGTTTGGTTGCGTCGGGAACAATTCCCTATGACACAACACAGGTAGATAGCGGTTACACTCTGGAACTTGAAATCAAACTCGATTCACTTGGGTTTGCTGCGAATGTTGACACGCTGCAAGTGCTGACGGACATCTTCGATCCGGATGGCTATCATCGCGGCAGCGTACCGTGGGAGGGTCCTGACTCGCGTTCATTCCACAAAACATGGTGGGGCAGTGAGTGGGGTCCGACAATGCGGAAGATCTATCTTGAACCGCAGCGAGCGTTTGATGACCCGCCAGTAATGACTGCGAAAGCGGCAGCGGGCAACATCAATGTTGATGGAAAGATGGATGAGGCAGAGTGGGCTCTTGCAAAACCGTATCTGAAATTTGGACCAAATCCATCCGTCACTGCTGATGAAAAGTCGGTTACTGGTGGAGCGCTTGTGCGTGGCACATATTGGGATCCGACTTTCGCAACAGTGAAGTTGCTGCGCAAAGGTCCCAGGTTGTACGTCGGTATCCAATCGAAAGACAAATCCGTTGGTCGTTTCGGCGATAGCTGGGAGGGTGACGGTTTGTTTATGAAGATCAAGAATGCCGCCGCCGCAGAGGGTGAGTTCAAACTGTATTACAACGCGTCTGATCGCACTGCCCCATCAAGAGACAGCGCAGTGTACGAGATTGGCGGAGCGTTCCGTCCCGGATTTGGCAAAGGTGTTGGGTTGGTGGCGTCGGGAACAATTCCGTACGACACGACACAAGTGGACAGCGGCTACACGTTGGAACTTGAAATCAAACTTGATTCGCTTGGATTCGCCGCAAGCGTTGATACGGTACAGGTGTTGATGAACATCTTCGATCCCGATGGCTATCATCGCGGAACCGTGCCGTGGGTTGGTCCTGACTCTCGCTCTTTCCACAAAACATGGTGGGGTAGCGAGTGGGGTCCGACAATGCGGAAGATTTATCTTGAACCGCAGCGTGCGTATGACGATCCACCGGTGATGACGGCGAAAGCGGCAGCTGGCAACATCAATGTTGATGGAAAGATGGATGAGGCCGAGTGGGCGCTTGCCAAACCGTATCTGAAGTTTGGACCAAATCCATCCGTCACTACTGATGAAAAGTCTGTTACGGATGGAGTGCTTGTGCGTGGCACATACTGGGATCCGACTTTTGCAACAGTGAAGTTGCTGCGCAAAGGCCCGAGGTTGTACGTCGGTATCCAATCGAAAGACAAATCCGTTGGACGATTTGGCGATAGCTGGGAGGGCGATGGTTTGTTTATGAAGATCAAAAATGCAGCTGGTACTGAAGGTGAGTTTAAGCTCTACTACAACGCATCTGATCGAATAGGTGCATCAAGAGATAGCGCCGTGTACGAGCCGGGTGGCCCGTTCAGGGCTAGCTTCGGTAGAGGAGTCGGACTTGTTGCGTCGGGGACAATTCCGTACGACACGACACAAGTGGATAGCGGCTACACGCTGGAGCTTGAAATCAAACTTGATTCGCTTGGATTCGCCGCAAGCGTTGATACGGTACAGGTGTTGATGAACATCTTCGAGCCCGATGGCTATCATCGCGGAACCGTGCCGTGGGAAGGTCCTGACTCTCGCTCTTTCCACAAAACATGGTGGGGCAGCGAGTGGGGTCCGACAATGCGGAAGATTTATCTCGAACCGCAGCGTGCGTATGACGATCCGGCACGTCTCACTGCGAACTTGGCTTCGGGGACCATCACCATTGATGGAAAGATGAATGAGGCCGGATGGGCATTGGCAAAGCCCTACTTGAAGTTCGGTCCGAATCCCTCTGTGACTGCGGATGAGCGCTCGGTGACTGACGGTGTGTTGGTACGCGGAACGAATTGGGATCCAAGTTTTGCAACCATGAAGTTTTTGCGCAACGGCTTGAAACTTTACATCGGCATTCAGTCACGAGACAAGTCCGTCGGTCGCTTCGGCGATAGCTGGGAAGGCGATGGTTTGTTTATGAAGATCAAGAATGCGGCCGGCACTGAGGGTGAGTTTAAGTTGTATTATAATGCTTCCGACCGTACCGGCGCATCAAGAGACAGCGCGGTGTACGAGATTGGTGGACCGTTCCGCCTCGGATTTGGCAGAGGTGTTGGCTTGGTGAACGTCGGGACGATTCCGTACGACACGACGCAAGTCGATAGCGGTTATACGCTTGAGCTGCAAGTGAATCTTGATTCCTTGGGCTACGCAGCCGCTATAGACTCAGTGCAGGTGTTGATGAACATCTTCGATCCGGATGGCTATCATCGCGGAACCGTGCCGTGGGTTGGTCCTGACTCGCGTTCATTCCACAAGACCTGGTGGGGCAGTGAGTGGGGTCCCGCCATGCGATGGCTCAAGCTTGGCCTTACGGTTGATGTTACAACGAAGGAAGGGTTGCCGACAGTGTTTGCACTTTCGCAAAACTATCCGAACCCGTTCAACCCAAGCACAACAATCAATTTTGATGTGCCTGAGCAAGCTCGTGTCTCACTTGTTGTATACGACATCATCGGACGTGAAGTCGCAACACTCGTGAACGGAGATTACACAGCGGGTTATCATCGTGTAACGTTCAGCGCAAACAATCTCGCCAGCGGTGTGTACTTCTACCGGATGACGTCGGCTGGAACCGACGGACAGAACTTTGTGCAAACGAAGAAGTTGTTGTTGATGAAATAAGGTTCATCTGAGAGCCGGCATCTGTGCGAGATGTCGGCTCTCTTGCTTTGTAACAGAATAATTCAAGGATGTAGGCGGAGTACGCGCACGATGTTTTTTTTTGCTTGATTAAAGGCGAGACGATGACGACGATGAAGGATGTTGCGCGTGAAGCCGGCGTGTCCATCGCTACCGTGTCAAGAGTGTTCAACAACATTGGTCCTGTCGACGAGGAAACCCGCAAGCACGTTCGTCAAGTTGCGCGCCAATTCAAATACATTCCCAACGCGTTGGGACGAAGCCTGAGCACGAAGCGTACAGACGCTATCGGTTTGCTGCTTCCTGATCTGTTTGGCGAATTCTTTTCCGAAGTTCTGCGGGGGGGCGATCAGACAGCCCAGCAATCCCGGTATCACTTAGTTGTCTCCAGCTCGCACAATAGCAAAGAAGAAATTCAAGCAGCACTGACGATGATGCGCGGGCGCGTCGATGGACTAGTCGTTATGTCGCCGCACATCGATGCAGAAACCCTGAACGAAAATCTTCCGCACACGCTCCCCGTCGTTCTCTTGAACTGTTATGTCGAAACGAACAGGCACGACTCGCTCAACATCGATAACTTCAGCGGTGCATACCAAATGACGAGGCATCTGCTCCTGCATGGCCACAAACGCATTGCCCTTATAAAGGGGATAGAAAAGAATTTTGACGCAGTCGAGCGCTTGCGTGGCTATCGCCATGCCATTCAAGAGGGTGGCGGTGAGCAGGACACGCGGTTCGAAATCAATGGTAATTTTACTGAGGCGTCGGGTTACGAAGCGGCCAATCACTTGCTTTCTATTATACCCCGACCAACGGCAATCTTCGCTTGTAACGACTCGATGGCGATTGGCGCGCTGAGCGCGTTACGCGATCATGGCGTTCGAGTGCCCGAAGAGATTGCGCTTGCAGGGTTCGATGATGTGCCGATTGCCTCGTATCTCACGCCTACACTCACGTCGGTTCACGTGGGCATTCACAACCTTGGTGTGCGGGCGATTGAAACAGTCCTTCACGCGGTAAAAAATAAAAACGCCCATCATAAGCAGCAGGTGTTATTGGAAACAAAATTGTCTTTACGCGAATCATGCGGGTGCAGTTCCAAAGACTAGAAATTTCGTTGAAAAGCCCGGGATAGAAAATTAACCACCAAGTCACAAAGGCACCAAGTGAAAATTGAATGAAAAAACTACAAAAAAAGAAGAACCGGAACTTCTTGGTGTCTTGGCGACTTGTCCCGAAGGGACTCCTTCGGAGGTGGTTTTCTTTTTCATGGGTTTTCGTCTGGACTTCT
>JBBRUI010000192.1:2500-8619 GCA_038247945.1 Bacteroidota bacterium
GCGATTTAGCTTGGTTTTTTTTCACCACTGTCTTTGTTTGCGGATGTTAGGAAGAGAAATCACAACTCTGGTGAATGAAAATCTACAGGCCGGTAGTTATGAGACGGCGTTCGATGCAAGTGGAATGGGAAGCGGCGTGAATGTGTACAGATTACAAAGCGGAACGAAAAGTGATTCGAGATGGATGCTGCTTCTACGATAACTGTTTGCACCTGTTCATCACTCAATAAGAAAGCGTCGGTTCTGAAGGCACGAAGATGCGGAGTCCAAAATTCCGCGACTTGGTGCCTTCGTCGTTTTAATTCATCAGTTCTGGTTCTATCGACACAATTATGTCTGACAACAATTTTCGTATATTACCCGTACGCAATCATCATCAAATAACACAGCCTCTCAGCGTATGCGCATTTCTAAGATAGCATTCTCTCTCCTGCAGATTTTATTGCTTTTCCTGTTGTTCTCTCCCGGACGTTCTGATGAACTACTACGTCGCAAGATTGGGCAAATGATTATGATCGGATTTAACGGAACGACGGTTCCGGAAAGTGTTCGGGTTGACCTTGCAGAAAGAAACGCAGGTGGAGTAATTTTGCTGGGAAGAAATTGCACGTCGCCATTGCAAATACAGCAATTGACAACTGCGATCCGGGCGGCAGCGCGGACTGCGCCATTGATTGCAGTGGATCAAGAAGGCGGCGTCGTCGCGCGATTGAATCAATCGAATGGGTTTGATTCCACCCACACCGCTTACACACTCGGAACAACATACAGATCCCTTGACTCGACGAGGCATCAAGCGGCACGCATGGCGGGATGGCTTCGTTCCGGCGGATTCACAACCACGTTTGCTCCCGTTGTCGATGTGAACGTCAACCCCCAAAGTCCTGCCATCGGCCATTACGGACGCAGTTTTTCCAATAATCCTTTTGCTGTCGCGCAACACGCACAAGTGTTTATTGATGAGTTCCATGCTCGCGGAACGATGACAGCATTGAAGCATTTTCCCGGCCATGGAAGCGCAGGAACTGATTCACATCTCCAACTACCCGACATCACGACGACATGGGCCGATTCTGAGTTGACTCCGTATCGAGCACTCATTGCGTCACAGAGCGTGGACATGGTGATGATGGGCCATCTCTACGACGCACGGCTTGATTCAGTATATCCGACTTCGCTTTCATCCAACGCGATAACGGGTCTGCTTCGCCAATCATTGGGATATACCGGCGTCGTGATTACGGATGATTTATACGGCATGCGCGCAATAACTGATCGCTACAGCTACGGCAAGGCGGCTGAACTCTCGATCAATGCGGGCACCGACATGTTGCTCTATGTCTGGAATACCCTGTCGGGAGGATCACTCCTTAGGAAAATGATTGATACGCTTGAGACAAAAGTGTTGGCTGGTGTAATTGCCGAGAGCAAGATAAACGAAGCATATGCACGCATCCAGCAACTTAAAGCGCGGTATCTTCCGAGTGCGGTCGCAAGGGATAATTTTTCTAAGGGCGTGCCACGCGAGGCTCTACTGTTCCAGAATTATCCGAACCCGTTCAACCCTTCGACGAGGATTAGATTTCAGATTCCGGAAGTTGAGGGTCAGAAGTCAGAGCCAGGCCGCGTGACGCTCATAGTGTTCGATGTGTTAGGCCGCGAAGTTGCTACGCTCGTGAATGAAGAGTTGAAGTCGGGCAGCTATGAGGCGACGTTTGATGCAACCGGGTTGGCGAGCGGCATCTATTTTTATCAGCTTCGCGCCGGCAGTTTCGCGCAGACAAAAAAGCTCACGCTGTTACGATAGATGTCTGAGTGGCCACCCTCTATGAATCCCTCTCGCCGAAAGTTGTCCCGACTTGTCGGGACCCTTTCGGACGGGCGGAATTTTTTAAAATCTCATCCCCCAAGAACAAACTCCTTCGTAGTCCTTTGGGGGCTTTGGGGTGATTGCTATTGGCAAGGATATTAGACTGCATGTACCCAGTTAGACCTGTTCTTTCACCATCTCACTACGTAAGGTTCCCCACTCGCGGTGGCGGCAAGTTTCCATATAGCGAATATCATCGACTGCGAGATTGCTTTGCATGAATCAGCAGATCAGTTACCGCTACGCCCGATTGACCTCTTCACATCCCACACCATTCATTCCTCATTCTTGCTTAATCACGTTTCGTTTCTTAGCACCATTTGCACCGACGGTGGGGTAAATAACTCTCCATAATTCCCACTGGTCCGTTTTTTTCCATCATCAATTCCAAGAGGTGTTCTTATGCAATCCGCTACAAAGTCGAAAACCATATTGCCATTTCTCGTGTTTGCTGTTGTGAGTATTCTGGCCTTCCTTGCAAGTCGATCGTCAACAGAAAATCAGCCAAACAAACAAGCGCTCGTACGTTCCGAAAAGGAACCAAAGTCAATGGCCCAGCGCTACGAAAACGTTGATGCCCGATGGCGGTTTGAGTTCGAGCAGTTAAAAGATCCCAGGACCGGCAAGATACCGCGTGGCATTCATCAAAAGGAGCTTGCTCAGGCAAGAACTCTGCCGAAGCGGGACGAGGCAGGAATATTGCAAGGACTCCTTATCGGCAATACATATACCGGACTTGGCCCGAATAATCTGGGTGGGAGAACACGGGCAGTCGCCTATGACAAGCTTACTCCGACCATCATGCTTTCCGGCGGAATCAGTTCGGGCATGTTCCGGACGGTTAACAGCGGAACGACATGGACGAGAGTGTCCCCGACAGGATTTATCCACAGCGTAACTTCAGTAGCGCAGGACCCTCGATCCGGGTTCGAATCAACCTGGTACTATGGTACAGGCGAAGCTTCAGGAAACTCTACTTCAGCCTCTGGTGCAACCTATTTTGGGCATGGGATTTTCAAGTCTGCAAACAACGGCGTTACTTGGAGCCAATTGGCTTCAACGGTTTCTACTCTTGAGGGTTTCGATTCAGAGTTCGACTTTGTTCACAGAATTGTCGTTGACCCGACAAACGGAAATGTGTATGCAGCGGGACAACGTGTTTTTATGAGGTCGACAGATGGCGGAACAAGTTGGAGTGCGGTTCTTGGTGAGCTTGGCGGTGGCACTTCGACGGGGCAATGCGATGTCGTCGTTGATGCGACCGGAAGGTTTTACGCAGCATTCCATGGCGGTGCAGGGACGACAACAGGCGCCGGCTTACCTCCAAGTACTGCTTTGGATGGGGTCTGGACATCTACCACAGGCGCTTCAGGGTCATGGACAAAAATTGCAGGAGCGGGTTCGCCAGCCGGATGGAATGCCACCGGTACGTACGGGCGCGTTGTGCTGGCAACTTTGTCGGGTGTACTGTACGCCTTATATGATAACGGCACCGTCAGTAATTGCGCAGGAACTGCGGCACCAGAGGCGAACTTCTTCAAATGGACTCAGGCGACAACCACATGGGAGAACAGAAGCGCGAACCTGCCGGATGAGCCCGGCTGCAACAATGGCAATGACCCATTCGCGGTTCAGGGAGGCTTTGACCTCGTTGTTGCAGTAAAACCGGATGACGTCAACTTCGTCGTTATCGGTGGAACGAATGCGTATCGATCGACAAACGGCTTTGCAACGACTGGTGCAACAACACGCATTGGCGGTTATGCAACCACAGCAGACCCTGCCCAATATGCCAACCATCACTCGGACATTCATGCATTTACGTTTCATCCTTCGACTTCCACCACGATGGTGTCCGGCGACGATGGAGGGATTCACCTCACCACCGACATTAACGCGGCAACAGTTGTATGGACGAGCCTCAACAATGATTATGTGACATATCAATACTACCACGTTGCGCTCGACCCGACTGCCGCGAGCATGAAGGCGATTGGCGGACTTCAGGATAATGGTACCGCGTACACAACCGGTACAACCTCCCATACCCCGGTTTACAGCGGCGATGGTGTTGCCGTGGGCATTTCGGCCGAAAATACATTCCACTACTTGGGGAGTCAACAAGGAGATATTCAAAGGAGACTTCCAGCCGACCCGCCGCATGTTGCAACCGATATTAAGCCTACCGGATCAGGTCAGGGAATTTTTGTCACCTATTTCTACTTGAATCCGGACAACACGGAGCAACTTTACTACGCAAGTGATAAGAATCTCTATCGAACCACAAGTGCTTCTACTGTGGCTGTGGGAACATGGACTCTGATGACTGCGTTCAACACGACGCTGACAGGCAATATCAGCGCGATGGCGACGTCGAGGGGGACCTATTCGGCGACCCACAAACTCTACATCGGCACAGACGACGGCAAGATTTATCGCCTCGATGATCCTGCAAATGCAGTGGCAGGTACAGCGCCGGTGAACATTACCGGTGCAGCAATGCCCGCAAGCGCAAATGTCAGCGGCATTGCCGTCGATCCAACGGACGACAACAAAATAATGGTGACATTCTCCAATTATTCTGTGCTAAGTATCTGGTACACAGCGGATGCCTCTGCGGCAACACCAACCTGGTCGAGTGTTGAAGGAAATTTGAACCTGCCCTCTGTCAGAACTTGTGTTATCGTTAACCGCTTGGGTAATCCCACAGAGTATTATGTAGGAACCTCGGTAGGGTTTTACGGTACCACAGCGTTGACAGCAGGCACTACCTCGTGGACACAGGAAGGCTCCGGAACACTTGGGTATTCGGTAGTACGTACACTTGCATACAGGCCGTTTGACAATGGACTTCTTCTCGGAACTCACGGCAATGGCATGTTCTACGCGACCGTTCCAAATCCGTTACCGATTCAACTGGCTTCATTTACCGGGAGAATTCTTACCAATGGTTCAGTGAGGCTGGAGTGGAGAACGTTGAGCGAGTTGAACAATTACGGGTTCTTCGTGGAACGGAAACTGCAGGGTGAACCGGTGTTTGTAGAACTGCCGAATGTGTTTATTTCCGGTCACGGCACAACAAACATCCCCCACGATTATGCGCATACCGACGTTACTGCATCGGCTGGTTTGTGGCAATATCGCTTACGTCAGGTGGATTTGGATGGAACCGCGCATTATACCGACGCTATAGCGGTCAGCGTAACCACGGGTGTGGACGGAAGCTCGTTGCCAATCGCGTACCGCCTCTATCAAAATTATCCCAACCCATTCAACCCAACGACAACCATTCGCTACGATTTACCTTCTGCGGGTTTCGTCTCTCTTAAGGTTTTTGATATTCGTGGAAGCGAAGTGCGAACGCTGGTAAACGAGTTTCAGGATGTGGGTTTCAAGTCGATCCGATTCGATGCGGCTAGCTTGGCGAGCGGCATATATATATTCCGTCTTCAAGCCGGTAGTTTCGTGCAGACAAAAAAACTCACGCTGTTACGATAGAAGTCTGAGCGGGCTTTCCACTGTGAATCCCGTCTTGACGAAGGTTGTCCGAAGGACCCTTCGTGGAGACGGGATTTTTTGTTATTCTCTTCTTTGCGGTTCTCCCATCAAAGCATAGTTCTCACCTGCGGGTTCCTATTCGGCAAAGAAAAAGTTTCTTAGTCCTCTTGACAAACAGTCTTCCGTTTATTATATTAAATCATCCATAACGACTATATCCACGATAACGACTATGATGTCAACCGAACAAGTTGCAAGTATGCTCAACGTTGCAGAGACAACAGTGAAGCGGTGGAGTGATGAGGGCATTGTACCGTGTGTGCGTACCCCGGGAGGACATCGTAAATTTCTTCTCAAAGACATCATGTGGTTTGCTGAGAACAACGGATACACCATCATGGGTACTGAGCCGCCACCCATGAGCGCGAGCCAACGTGAGAGACTTGAGGTTGGAGTGCATACAAAAAACTATGGGCATATCGCAGGGGTATTTGAAGAGGAAGCATTGCAAGGCGATCAAAAGGGAATGCTCGAACTTCTTCTCTATCTGCATAAACATCAAATTCCTTTTCCGGTGATTGCTGACGACGTCATCCGTTCTGCCTTCCGGAATATCGGGATACGCTGGGAGCAGAAGCATCTCGAGATCACTCAGGAACATGCGGCTTCTCACGCGTTGAGCGAGGCACTTACGCGTATGGCGGCTGAGCTTCACAAGAAAGAGCCGAACGGAATGTCGTCAGTGTGTGCA
>JBBRUI010000193.1:0-8600 GCA_038247945.1 Bacteroidota bacterium
GTTGCAGCATCTGGGCGAGGAACTCTATGTCCACCATTCCACCAGCGCCCAGTTTAATGTCAATGAACTCCGGGTCACGGCTGCGGCTGCGACTCTCTGTTTTTTTCCGCATGGAAACAATCTGTTCAACCCAATCAGACGGGAGCGGAGAGCCGTAGACGATGCTATCCACAAGCTTGATTACTCTCTCGCCAAGCGTTCTATCTCCCGCTACAAAGCGGAGACGAGTCAGTGATTGCCGTTCCCACAATGAAGCGCGCTTGCTAAGATATGCGAGATAGGCTTTGCTGTCAACAACCAGGGGAGCGCTCTTACCCTCAGGACGCAGACGCGCATCAATGTCGTACAACTTGCCGTCCTCGTTTATGATGGAGAGGCGATTGACAAACGCAGTCGCAATTCGTTCGAGCTTGTCTTTTGCCGCCGGAGTTTTTGCATCGGCGATAAACAGAACGTCCAGGTCCGAATCAAAGTTGATCTCACGCGTTCCGTATTTTCCCAATGCAAGTATTGCAATGGGTGTCTTCTTTCTACGCATTCTCCGGAATTCATCTTTAACGACAAATGAAACCGCGGCGTCCGCTATCTGCGTAAGTTCCGCCGTCAGTTCATCGAATGATGTAATTCCCAATAGATGCCGGATTCCTGCACGAAGTTCTTCCTGATTTTTCATTGCTACAAGGTTCGCTGCCGTAAACACGACATTCCCCGGGGACTCAGTATCGCTCGCCAGCATATCCAAAAGCAACAGATTCTTTCCGAGACCTTTGGCAATACGGGGACTCGTCGCGCATATCGTCAGCAACAGGCGCCGGTAGTTGGCTTCCTTCAATTGCTTGTACAACTGATCCGGAAACGGATGCGCGTTAACGATAAATGCAAAGTTTTGCAAGGTCATATCCGGAATGGACGTCCCCGCAATCGACGTCATCAATTCTTCTGCAATTTCACGAAAGGCGTCCCTCGTTCTGCTGTCGAATTCTCTCGCCTCCCCCGACATGCGAACCGACATCATCGTCCGGAGATTCTTTGCAGCCTTGCGTGTATCGTGAAAATTATATCCGGTAAGAACGACGGCTATTGTTTCCTCTTCAGGGTTCCCTTCTATTATGGTTTGTAGATTTGCTTTTGTTGGAACTGAATCTGTAATCAGCACGCTTTCAAAAATCGTTCTTACCGCAGCGAGATAATTTAAACTCTTCCTTTGCAGTTCTTCTGCACTATCCAATCCAACACGTCTCGCAAGTGTAACCAGCTCATTGAAATTATCCGGCATCTCATAGGTCTGTGTATTAAGCATTGTTTGCAGGCGGTGTTCAATGGTGCGAAAGAAAGTGTACGCCTCTGCCAATATGTGTTGCTCGCCTTTTGAAAGAAGATCAGCCTTCGCAAGTTGCTGAACCGCTTCAAGTGTGTTGCGTGAACGTATAGTTTTGTTCTTACCGCCGTTTATAAGTTGAAGGGCCTGGACAACGAATTCAATATCCCTGATTCCGCCCGCCCGCAATTTTACATTTTCCTCACCTGCAATCGCAGATTCAATGCGCGCTTTGATGCGGGCAATGCTTTCTTTTGGATTTTGAAAAAAGCTGCGCGGATACACAAACGGCTCAAGCTGCGCAATAAACATTTCACCAAACTCAATATCGCCGGCAATGGGACGAGCCTTGATGAGCATTTGGCGCTCCCACAACTCACCGCGTGACTCATAATAGAGGAGATAACTGTGGGTAGAGCGTGCGAGCGGGCCTGCGCCGCTTTCGGGACGCAGCCGCGTATCAACGCGATACAAATGTCCTTCACCCGAACTCTGTGTCAGATTGAGCACCAGTTTTTCGACAAACGCATTGAAGTATTCATGATACGTTCGTGCGCGCCCGTTTGCATCGGCTAACTCTCCTTCTTCCTTATACACGAAAATGATATCGATGTCAGAACTGTAATTGAGTTCGCTGCCGCCAAGCTTGCCGAGGCCGAGCACAGCAAAAGGAGTTTGGGGTTGATTGGGAAAACGACTGCCCATCTGTTGAAAGGCGACATCACATGCTGCATCAACCAGAACATCGGCAAGATGGGATAGTTCTTCCGTCAGAGTTTGGAGTTGCGCTTCGCCAAGAACATCTCGAACGCCGATTCGGAGAATTTCACGGCGATACAACCGCTTCAGGCTGTCCAACTTGCGTTCCGGCTTCTGGAACATGTTCATTGTACGTCGGACCTCGTCGCGCAGAAATTCCTTGTTGCGCGGCTTGACCAGCGCATCGGAAGCCGTGAGCCACCGGAAGAGTTCCGGGTCACGAACAAGAATATCGGCGAAGTATTGGGAGGAGGAGAGAATCCTTATCAACACATCCATCAGCACGGGATATGCGACAAGATCGTTGAATAACGACGTGGTGCTCATTGTCGCTTCAGCAAAACGGAGGAGGCTTGTTGCAGCTAAATCCGGGTCGGGACACTTCCGGAGGGGAATTGAAAGGGCTTGCGAAAATTCTGCGACAGGGTATCGGGAGCCTGACGCGATGAAGAGTTCGTGGAGCTTAAGGAGTGTGCGTGACCCGCGGTCAGCATCGAAAAACATTTCAGGAAAAATATCGGAAATACTCATGCACTCATTGGAAAGTTCTCCATCATTCTACCAAAAAAAGAAAGGAATTTCTACCTGGAATTGCTTTGCAAGAAAGCGTGGTCACCTGCCCGCCTTTTCTGCTCAATCAGGGCAGGCGGGGATATCAGAAGTCAGTCACGTGACGCTGAAGGTGTAGGATGTGTTGGGTAGAGAAATGGCGACGCTGGTGAATGAGAATTTGAAAGCGGGAAGCTATGCGACGAAGTTCGATGCGGTTAACTTGGCGAGCGGCATCTATTTTTACCGCCTGCAAGCCGGCAGTTTGGTGCAGACAAAAAAGCTCATACTGTTGCGATAAGAAGTCTGCGGAAGCGGATGGAGGATATTGGCGGAGAATGGCGGCGCTACCTCTTTGCCGCCGACTCATAGAGCCATCGAATCACGCGTTCGTAGAATACTACAAAATCCTGATGGTCAAGGGGGACAAGAAGTACAGGGTTCGTGTCTGAATGTTGTCTCACAAAATTCAGTCCCTGTTCGATCTGGTAGGCGGCGGTCGGCGGGTCATCGAAGATGGCGTCTTTTTCCCTTGCATCATCCAACACTCCTTCGAACGACGTAATCTGCAATGCCTTGCATAGAGCGTAATAGTCGAAGTAGTCCTTCGGTTCAACGCGGCTGACAATTGTACAGAACTTATTAGAAACAATGTTTCTCAGGCTGTCGATGCGGAGATGATGAAGAGACTCCAGAGTGTATCGTTCGCGCTCGTCGTGTAGCGAGAGTCGATCGATCACAAAGTCTACTTTCACATTCCTGATTAAAACAGAGAGGAAGTTTGTCGAATCCTTTATCTTAACGTAGTCCCGATGCCATGTCGTCTTGATAAGAAAATCAATCTGAGCGAGATCCATCTCTTGCAGCGTGAAAAAATCCAAGTCATTGGATTGCCGGTGATGAAGATAGAATACCGACAGCGCCGTTCCGCCTGTTAGAAAGAAGTCCTCGGTCACCACGCCGTTTTGTATCAACTCAATCAATACCTCGCGTTGGATGGGCGAGGCGTAACAATGTTTATCCTCGCTGGGGGTGAGCATAGACCTCCACCATTCTCTGCCACTTCTTCGCAGCGTATTCTGACAATTTCAGAGAAGGCAATTGAGCAGCAATCTCGTTGATGTCAAAAAACGCAAGGGCGTCAATAACGCGTCCGTGTTCCAAAAACCTCGTCATGATCCAATTGCGTATTTCCGATTTTCGGTTTCCGTGGAGGTACGACTCAAGGTAGCTCCTGTCCAGGAATTGCGGGTAGTCCCAAAATACAGCCTGGAGTTTCATCGTTCCGTGGTCCTTCTCTGCCTCTTATTTGTTCTAAAGTAACGAGTGGAGGTGTGACAAACAAGCTCCGTGTGAACTACTACGCTCATGTCCTACTCTACGGTCCACAGGCGGAATTTCTAAAAATGGTTTCTAAGCAAACAGCCGATTCTCCGACGAGAACCGGCTGTTTGCGTAACATTACCTGAGCGGGAAATATTATTTTCTCTCCAAACTGTCGGCCGGATACATCGCCTTCATTGAATCTCTCGTGGCGTTTGCCCAATTGATCAATCGCGTTCTCCGCTCAGGCGACATCTTCGCATCTCTGTGCATGATTGTATAATTCGGCAGGGGCATTTCCTCCTCACTTACCTGATCGGCAATCTGCTCCAACTTGATGTACTGTCTGCGGAGACGGTACGCGCCGAATTCGGAGAAATTCAAATTCTTCTTAGCCTCGCGAATATCTTTCGCCAACAACCAACCAACCGGCTGCACTTCCGCGTACCACGGATACCGCGTGTTGTTGCTGTGACAATCGTAGCATGAATTGTTCAACTCCGTTTGCACGTCCGCCGGAATGCTGAACTTCTTGCTGATATCGTTTGACAAATCCCCGTTGGAGACATTCTTCTGGGGACGTATAAACTGGATCACGACGAAGGCGGCCAGCGCTATCAGCAGTATTACCTTCACAACCTTCACTGAGTTCCTTTCTTTGATTGGATGCTTGAAGGGCGACTACGTTGGGATTCAAAATACAAAATTACATTGAAAAATCATCGGCATAGACCGGGCCGTTCTGAATCCATGAGTGGCCACCAATTGTATTTGCTGGCAATCGTCCGTATATTTTGACGCAACCTTTTCTATTTCGTAATTCGTCGTTCATCCCTTTAACCAACAGACCCCAAGGATCGTTTCATGACCAAGCTAATTGCTCTGTACCGCAAACCCGCGGACGTTGCGGAATTCGACAAACATTACGCCGAAGTTCACACTCCTCTCGTGAAGCAATACCCAGGGCTGCGCAAACTTGAAATCACCCGCATAACCGGTGCACCTATTGGCGAGACAAAATTCCACATCATGTGCGAAATGTATTTTGACAGCAAGGACGCAATGGATGCCGCGCTGGCTTCGAAAGAAGGCAAAGCCGTTGCACGTGACTTGATGAGTTTTGCTGCTGATGTGGTGACTGTGTTTATTGGGGAATCTGAATAACAATGCATGTTATCAGTCGAAGAAGGCTGAATGAATTCGCCGATGCGTACCCCGAATCACGTTCGGCGCTCGCCCATTGGTATAAAACAATGAAATCAGCCAACCTGGAAAACTTCGCGGGAATTCGTGCCTTGTTCTCAGGCGCCGATCGGATTGGCAAGCTTACTGTCTTTAATGTCGGCGGTAATAAAGTCCGCATCATCGTTGCGGTACACTACAACAGACGAAAGGTGTATATTAGAAGCGTGTTGACCCACAGCGAATACGATGAAGATAAATGGAAGGAGTAGAACATGAGTGAAACTCTGCAAAAAACTCAGGACGCATGGTCTTCAATCTCCGGCATTCTCTACGTCCCGAAAACAGAGGAACAGTACAAGCGTCTCGTCAGGTTGCTCGATGAGGTAATTGATGAAGTCGGTGAGGACGAAGAACATCCGTTGGCATCTTTGATGGATGTTGTTGGTGTTTTGATAGAGAAATATGAAGATGAGCATGTCCCGGAGTTATCCTAAAAAAAAGTATCATGGCTAATGAAAAATTCCACTGGTATTCGAATGTCCACATACACAGGAACCCAGCCTCAAGACCTCAATTTCAAAAATATCCTCTACACCAAAGCCAATTGGCGCGCAACCATTACCATCAATCGCCCCAAAGTCTATAACTGTCTGAACCTTGAAACCCTGCGCGAACTCCAGGCTGCATTTCAGGATGCCGCATGGGATGATGAGGTGGCGGTTCTGATTCTCACCGGGGCGGGCAACAAAGCGTTTTGTACCGGTGCGGATATGAAAGAGTGGAAAGAAGAATTCCTTGAACGTCCGAATGATTTCTACAAATGGATGGGCGTGTTCATGGAAACATTTGAGCGGCTGCGCAATCTCGGCAAGCCGACCATCGCTCGCTTGAACGGAATTACGGTGGGCGGAGGCAACGAACTGCAAATGTCATGCGATCTGGCTATTGCGGCAGATGATATTTACATCGGGCACGCCGGGACATCCCGCGGCAGTGTTGCTGCCGCCGGCGCGACACAATGGCTTCCGATTATCATTGGTGAACGCCGGGCGCGGGAAGTTCTTCTTCTGAACGAGAAGATTCCGATCAAAAAAGCGTTTGAATGGGGACTCGTGAATAAAGTCGTGCCCCGTGCAAAACTGAATAAGGCTGTTGACGAGATGGCGGAGAAGTTGGTGAACAAACTCCCCGAATGTACGCGCTACACAAAACAACAGTTGAATTTCTGGCGCGACTTTTCATGGACGATGACGATCGGGCATTTGCGGGACTGGCTCACGGTGCACACCTCCGCGGAAGAAATCCGCGAGGGAATCAATGCGTTTAACGAGAAACGGGAAATCGATTATAAGGCGCTCCGTCGACGGATGGCGAACACAAACAAGAAGTGAACCACCGATAGGGGGAGATTGTTTGATCCGGCTTTTTCTTTGGTTGACTGTATTGAGTTCGTTTCCCTTCCTTGGACTCTCGCAAATGAACGCTCCTCTCGATACGCGATTCAACATTGTTCTGACTGAAAGCAATGAACCCAAAGGCGTGCTCGCGGCCTTCACAACAACGGCAACCTATCCGTGCGAAGGATATCAACTAAGAACTCGTGTCGTCCGCACAGATGATACGCTAACAGTATATCTGAATGGGATGGTCAGACCGTCGCCATGTATTCAAACAAGTAGCAGCGCCACAGGCACAACGTATCTCAGCGATTTAGCACACGGAATTTATTTTCTCCAAATCATCTATCGGGGAGAATCCGACATGTACAAATTGATCGTAGATAACAAAACGTTTGGCGTTATCACTCTTCGTTCCAATTTCACTGAACTTCGCAGCGATTTATGATGAATGCTAAAAATATTTTCCTGATGTGTTGCGGCATCGCCGCGATTGCAGCGCTGGGCTTCTCACTCAACGGCGACAAGAACCCTGCTCTTATTTTTCTTCCCGGGACTCAACCGGGCGATGTGCAATCGTTCGAATCATTCACCCAATGTCAGAACTGCCATCAAACACAGTCGTCGGGTTTTCCTGTTACGATTTCCGCCGATTGGCATGGCAGTCCGATGGCTCACGCTGCACGCGATCCTTTCTTTTACGCTGCCACGGCAGTGGCAAACAAATACGTGCCGGGCGTGGGAGAATACTGCATTCGATGTCATTCGCCCACCGGTTGGCTCGAGGAACATTATAATCCTCCAACGGGCGAAGCGCTCACGGGCAACGACCTCAACGGCGTGCAATGCGATTTCTGCCATCGCATGAAAGACCCGTTGCTGCCGGACAGCTCATCCAATCCGCCGGTACCGGGTTACGGCAACGGAATGTTTCGCGTCCAAACACCGCGCAACCCGAAGCGAGGCCCGTACCCTGATGCAGTCGCCACGTTTCATTCGGTGCAGGCTGATACGTTCTACCGCACCGGAGAGTTCTGCGGCGTTTGCCACAACGTAAGCAATCCGTTGTACGCAACAGATCCCGTTACGCAGTCGCCACACCTGTACGGAGAAATTGAACGAACCTACAGTGAATGGCGGTTGAGTTGGTACGCGCAACAGGGAAGAGCAGGCACATGCCAGTCGTGCCATATGCCGCCGCAACAAGGCTACGGTGCAAACCTTCCACCGACACCCCAACGGCCGGATATTGCAAAACATGATATGACAGGCGGGAATGCTTTTTTGCCGGACATCCTTCCGGATTTCTGGTCAACGGGCATCGATACAGCGCGGCTTCGTGCAGGAAAACAACGAGCCGTTCAAACATTGCAGAGCGCTGCAACATTGCAAGCTCTTGCTTATCGCCGCAACGATACTGTTACTGTCCGCGTGCAGATTACAAATCTGACCGGACATAAACTGCCGACTGGTTATCCTGAAGGAAGGCGGATGTGGCTGAACATCGCGGGACGGAATTCCAACGGTGATACCGTGTTTCAATCGGGCGCGTACAATTTCCAAACAGCAGACCTGGCGCACGATGCACAGGCGAAGATTTATGAAATCAAACCCGGGTTAACATTGGCGCGGGCAGTTCAATACGGTTTGCCTGCCGGACCATCATTCCACTTCATTCTAAACGATACTGTGTATTTCGACAACAGAATTCCTCCGCGTGGATTTCTGAACGCGGCATTTGCTTCACACCGCGCAAAGCCCGTCGCATACTCGTACGCGGACGAACAGTATTGGGATGTTACAACGTATAAGTTGCCGGCAACAGTCGTCACCGTCAGTGCGACGCTGTATTATCAGACGTCGAGCAAGGAGTACATTATTTTTTTGCGTGATGAAAATGTTGGCAACACTCATGATTGGAAACATTGGGGCGATAGTCTGTACGCATCGTGGAATCGCCGCGGAAAATCTTCTCCTGTTGTCATGAATACTCAAACTGTTACAGTTATCGACTCGTTGACCGGTGTTCCCGCTGCAAACGAATTGCCATTCCATTTCTCGCTGGCACA
>JBBRUI010000194.1:0-8579 GCA_038247945.1 Bacteroidota bacterium
GAACCTGTGGGGAACGAGATCTTCGTTTATTTTTCTACCGGCACGGATTCCCATTATGTTGCACGACTTGCAACAGATACCCCGCCCGAAGTAGGCAAACCGTTCGAGCTCTTTTTCGATACGTCAAAGGTTCACTTCTTCGACAAGAACACCGAGCGAACAATTTGATTTCCAAGCGAAGCCCACGCTTCGCTTTATTCCTCCCATCAGCATTCTTGAAAGGTCAGCATGCTGGGTACACTTTCAACGAAGGATGCCCTTGTGATTGCGGCATACTTTGTCATCGTGTTCGCAGTCGGGCTTTATTTTTCTCGCCACAAGAAAACAACCTCAGATTATTTTCTTGCCGGACGGAACGTCGGATGGCTTGCCATCGGCGTCTCGCTTTTCTCCGGAAGTATTGCAAGCGAACATTTTCTCGGGCTTACAGCGCTGGGATCAAAGTCGGGACTGGCCGCCGGACATTTTGAATTGATCGCATGCCTGGCTGTGCTTCTCCTTGGCTGGGTGTTCGCACCGTTCTATTTGAAGTCTGGCGTGTATACGTTGCCTGAATTTCTCGAGAGACGGTATAATAGCACAGCGCGTTGGTACTTAAGCGTTATATCAATCGCAGCATACTGTTTCATAAGGCTTTCCATTTCGTTGTACGCAGGCGGAATTCTTCTTCACGCCATCGTCGGATGGAATATGACAACCTCTGCAATCGTCATCATTCTTGGAACCGGACTCTACACGGTCATCGGGGGCTTCTCCGCCGTCATCTATACAAATCTGATTCAAATGGCGGTGCTCCTGGCTGGCTCTCTTGCTTTCACGGTCGTCGGTTGGAGACGGGCTGGAGGTTGGCACGCACTTGCTGCTAACACACCCCCGGAGTTTTGGCATATGTTCAAACCGATGAGCGACCCTGTCTTCCCGTGGACGGGGGTTGTATTCGGGGCACCCATTATAGCCATCTGGTATTGGTGCACCGATCAGTATATAGTGCAGCGTGTGTTGAGCGCCAAAAATCTTAACCATGCCCGCGCGGGAACCATCCTTGCCGGATTCCTGAAAATTCTTCCGGTCTTCATTTTTGTTCTTCTCGGTATCATCGCATACAAACTCTCCGGAGGAAACGTATCCCCCGACAAAGCATACGCATGGATGGTGCTAACATTCTTGCCTTCAGGTGTGCGAGGGTTGGTAGTTGCCGGACTCCTCGCCGCCATGATGGCGTCACTGGGCAGCATGTTTACTTCCACATCAACTATTCTCACCATGGACATCTTCAAGCGAATGCGTCCAGACGCGAGCGAGAGAGCTCTCGTGAATTTCGGAAGACTCACTACTGCGGGAATCGTTGCCTTGGGATTACTTTGGATTCCGTTTCTCGGATTACTCAGTGGTGAACTCGTGTATTTGCACTTGCTTAACGTTCAAGCCTATATCGCGCCGCCTATCGCCGCGTGTTTTCTTTTCGGCATTTTCTGGAATCGCGTAAACGGCAAGGGCGCTGTCGCTTCGCTGCTCACCGGACTCGTACTCGGGGCGTTTCGTTTCGTCATTGAGATTCAGGCGAAGACCTCTTCGTTGTCCAGTGAATTTCTAAATTATGTAGCCTCGGTAAACTTCCTTCACTATGCGATCTTTCTTTTTGTCGTGTGTTCGACTGTTCTCATTGGCGTCAGTCTCGCGACTGAACCCCCTGACCGCAGCACACTCAAACATCTTACATTCTCCGAAGCCGGAACGATCCATTCTGAAAAAGGAAAATATCATACACTCAATGTCGTTGCTTCTGTTGCGTTGGTTGTAATTCTCATCGGATTATGGTGGACGTTTAGATAAACAGAATTTTATTTTTCCCCAAAGAAAGACGTTATGAAACCCTTTTGTATCGTTACTATACTCACGTTTCAATTCTCTCTCTCCTTCACCCAATGGCAAACCACGGGCAACGTCGATAGCTTTTCATCAAACAAAAATCAAATCACCGTCCAATCGGGAAAGAGCATTCTCAACATCCGCGTTCTCGCTCCGGATTTGATGAGAGTTCGTCTTGCGCCGAATGGAATATTTCAGCCGGATATGTCATGGGCTGTTGTTAGGACCGATTGGGAAATTCCTGATGTCCGTGTGACGGATTCTCCTGATGAGATCAACATCGCAACGAGCGAAATCTCGTTGGTGATAAGCAAGAAACCTCTGCGTCTTAAATTCCTCGACATGTCAGGCAATGTTATCAACGAAGACGAACCATCAAAGGGAATGAGTTGGAGTGGAAGTGAAGTCCGTGTAAGGAAAACCATGCCGCCGGGCGAGCGCTACTACGGCTTTGGCGAAAAGGCCGGCAGTTTCGAGCGGAGCCAGACGCATATGACAATGTGGAATTCCGACATTCCGGCGTACGCTCCTGATACCGACCCGTTATATCAAACTCATCCATTTTTTTATGGGATGAAAAACGGCAGGTCGTACGGAATCTTTTTCGATAACACGTACTGGTCTTCATTCGATATGGGAAAGGAAAACCGAAACCGGTATTCATTCGGCGCTGATGGCGGCGAGATCAACTACTATTTCTTTTATGGACCAACGCCGAAGAAAATTCTCTCCCGTTACACTGAACTTGTCGGACGCATGCCGTTGCCGCCACGATGGTCACTCGGCTACCAGCAATGCCGCTGGAGTTATCCGACGGAAGCCCGCGTGCGCGAGATTGCAAAAGCATTTCGCGATAGAAAAATCCCTTGCGACGTGATTTATCTCGACATCGACTACATGGATGGTTACCGGATTTTTACATGGAACAACAAGAATTTTCCCGATCCGACGAAGATGATCTCAGATCTTCGCAATGACGGATTCAAGATTGCCGTGATCGTCGATCCCGGCATCAAAGCGGATACGGCGTACCATGCATTCAGGTCAGGCACCGCAAGCGACGTGTTCGTGAAGTATCCGAATGGAAAGCCATTTATCGGAAAAGTGTGGCCCGGCGAATGCGCATTTCCGGACTTCACAAAAGAGAGCGGACGAAAATGGTGGGGCGATAATTTTTCAATGCTGATTGAAAGCGGAATCCGCGGCTGGTGGAACGATATGAATGAGCCTTCGGTATTCGATGTGCCGAGCAAAACCATCGACCTCGATGTACTCCACGACGACAACGGATTGAATACAACGCACGCAAAGAGCCATAACATCTACGGTATGCAAATGACACGTGCGACATATGATGGCGTTCGGCGCATCCTTCCGACCGAACGTCCGTTCGTTCTTACGCGGGCATCGTATGCCGGCGGCCATCGATATAGCGCAGCGTGGACTGGCGACAATAGTTCAACCTGGGTTGACTTGGAAATGAATGTTTCGATGTGTCTCAATTTGAGTATCTCGGGCCAGCCATTTGTGGGAGCGGATATTGGCGGGTTCATCGGATATCCGGGCGGAGAATTATTTGCACGATGGCTGCAGCTTGGCGTGTTCACTCCCCTTATGCGGGCACATTCGGTCATCAACGAAAAAAATAAAGAGCCGTGGGAGTACGGCGATGAATTTACCGCCATCAACCGCGAGACGATCAATCTACGATACACGCTTCTACCCTACATTTACAACGTTATGTACGAAGCCTCAATCACTGGCATGCCGGCAATGCGTCCGATGATGTTTGAATATCCTGACGACGCGAGTCTTTCACGAACTGACGACCAGTTTATGTTTGGGGATGATCTGTTGATTGCTCCGGTTCTCAGTCCGGGCATGACGGAACGAAGCGTCCGGCTTCCCGCAGGAGATTGGTACAACTTCCGGACGAACCAGAAATATCAGGGCGGGAAGGAAATCAAAGTCGATGCGCCCCTCAATCAGATACCAGTATTCGTGAAGGCCGGAGCGATAATTTCCACACAACAAGTCGTTCAATCGACAAGCTCGGCACCGATCGATCCGCTGACTCTGTCGGTGTATCCATCCCAAATGCAATCGACGAGTTCTTACTATGAAGACGACGGCGTCTCGTTCGAATACGAAAAAGGAAAATACCTGAAGCGCACGATCAATCAGTGGCGCTCATCCTCGGGCATTACTCTCACTCTTTCCAAAACCGAAGGCTCTTACATTCCGCCGAAGCGTTCGTTGATGATGAAGTATATTGATGTGGAATCATTACCGAAGCAGATTGAGATTGATGGAAAGAAACTGGAAAGCATCAAGTCCGAAGATCTCTCTTCGAAACGAGAAGGCTGGAGTTACGATAACTCTGCAAAGATTCTCGTAATCAAATCTGAGGATAAACCATCAGAGCGTACAATTCAGATTCTGCGTTAGCACTTTCTTTGCGAGGAGCGTAGCGACGAAGTCCCGCTTTCTGGATTCCGCTCATAGGCGGGATTCTGGGAGGCGGAGCAATCCCTCTTTTTCGCGTGTATCAAGGTATGAGATTGCTTCGCTTCGCCTGCCTTTGCCGAAACGGCTACGTGCAGGCAGGCTGCTAATGACGCACACGGAAAACCGCTGAAGCGGTTCAGCTGAGTTTTTTGTCCTCTCATTAACACCCGACTTAAGTCGGGTGTTAATGAGAAAAAGATATGGGACAGTAACCGTTTCAACGGTTTCCCATTGATTGCCAAGTTAATGCGTCACGGACACTCGTATCGATGCATGCTTTGGGCGTCGTCAAAATCTCGCAATGACACCTTCAAGGTACTTTTTAGACAGCCCCGGTGGTCTACGACTCAACGACGTCGTAGACTCGTTGAGGGATGAGGGTGATTGAATAAGGAGAAAAACTCCCGGACGACAATTCGCATCCGGAAGTTTTCTGTTTCCCACCGACCACTTACTTCTTTTTCTGCACCCGATAGTTCTCGTATTGAATCGACTTCTTCGCCTTGCGGGCATCGTCCGAATTCAACGACTTGCTGAATGACCCGAGGCGTGCTGCCTGTTCTTGAATTGCCGCTGCACCCGCGCCACTTGTTGCCGTTGCGGGAGAAGCCATCAGCACATCTTGCGCACTTTGCAATTCGGCTTTTGCTTCGTCCGCCCTTCCCTCATCCAACGCCTTCATTGCGTTATCGACTTTCCGCGTCGAGACGGCGACATCAGCTTTCGCTTGCACATCCATGTCCCGGCTTTTTTCGATCACTGCAACGTCGCGGCTATACCTTAGCGTTGCCGTGAACGACGGACATACCTCAACCCGTGCGGCTTTCGTTTCGTAGTTCAGAGTTCCCGTCGCAACGATCACGGTTCCGTTCCCTTCAGGAATACTCAGCTCGACTGTAAACTCGCGGCTCTCGTTTGAATACAAGTCCCCGACCGGAATCGTGTACACACCATTCGCCAGCGCATGCTCGCATCCAATTACGTCCAACACGTTCACGCCGCGGCCGAGCTTCAGATCAATGGAAGCATTCTGCGCAACAACAGATGAGAGTGTGTTAAACTCTTTGCTCATGATGGAAGCAAGACTTCGCGGACTTTCAATAAAATAATAGTTGCCGCCACCGCTCTCTGCAAGCCCGACCATCAAATTTTCATTATACTCAAGCCCGACTCCCATGGCGGTAAGCGAAATGGATTTGCTGCGATATCGTTTTGCAATTTTGCTCAGCTCTCTCGGGTCAGTGATGCCTTGATTCGCAAGGCCATCCGAAAGAAGAATCACTCTGTTCACATACTCTTTGCCGATGTTCCGTTCAACCTGTCGCAATCCCTCGATCATTCCCCCGCCAAGATTTGTGCTGTTACGCGGATACACTTCGTTGACCAGCCTCTTCAGGTTCTGTTTGTTTCCGACTTTGGACGCTGAACGGAGAACATCTACTACATCGTCGTACACAACCAGCGAGAAAATATCTTCCGGATAAAGTTGGTCGATGAGTTTGTTCAGTGCAGCTTTCGCAAAATCCATTTTTCCTTCATCGGACATGGAACCGCTTCGATCAAGGACGACGGAAATATTCATCGGACGACGGTCATCACCACGACGTACAATCTCTGGGGTTGTAATAAAGATTTGAAGATACGCTGTTCCCCCCGACGTGGAGATGTACGAACAATTAAGTTTGCCGTCGATGGTGATGGCGTTCCGGGGAAACGACATCGCATTCGCTGTGGAGAACAATGCGATTGCTGCGAGCAAATGTACCGTGCGTTTCATTGGTGCTTCCTCCTTGTTTATTGTTATCATTTAATCATGCATGACCGTAAACGGTCACGCTGATCGAACAAAGTCAGCTAAAGCTGACTATTTGTTTTTCTGAACCTCGAACCTCAAACCCATTTTAGAAAATGCTTTGCAATCCGCTCTCACAACGAATACCTGATCGTGTACGTAATAACCTTTTCTCCGTCCTTCGAAATCTTCACGGGAAACTTCAACGTCGATTGATCAACTTTTACAAAGTCACTGTTCGACTTCACGATCTCCCATTGACTCCATCGCCACGGGTGTTCGTACGCCTGTACTTCAGTTGCTTCATTCTTGTGGTTGCGGATTTTAATTTCGATTGTCTCTTCAATAACCCGGCCGCCGGAAAGAGATTTGAAATCCTTTTGCGCTCGTTCACCAACAATGTCGAATGCGTTGCCGAGATACAGCCGAACTTCTTCATCTTTGGGAGTATGGTCGATCTCATCCTCACCAATAAATTGCTCTTTCCCCTCATCATCACGCTTGTACACGCGGACTTTTCCTTTCGGCAAGGCAATTCCGAGACCGCTGTTCTTGTCATTCTTGAATGTCACGAACACGCCAACTTTTGTATTCGATTGCTGGCCGAAACTTGATTGGTTGCGGTATGAGTAGTTGTTCGCCCATGATCGCCACGAGGCTCCGAGTCCGTCGTAGATGAATACTTTCGTTGAGTTCACATCTTTGCCGGACGTGAGTTCTATTTGCTTCGTCTCGTTATTCCCCAGATCAGTTTTGCGTTGAAGGGAATAGAGTTTGTACTCAAAAAGATTTGTTTGAGTAAACTGCGCCTGAGCCTCATCCGCAGCAACCGATTGCTTGATCATCATTGCCCCACGGTTAAATTGTTCCTGCACGATGTTGACATCTCCGGCCACCAGCTTCAGGCCGGCGTTCTTGAACGTCGTGCCCGAATTATTCGTGAGCGTTACCCATCCCGTCAAATCCAATTTCGAATCGCTTTTATCGAGAACGGCAACATAGTTACACGACCAGGAAAGTTGTCCCGCCAGATAGCTTAGCTCTGTTTTGTGATTTCCTTCCTTCGAGTTCGATACAAGCCAATTGAGCTGTGGTTTCAGGATAAGGCCTTCAGGCAAACTTGGTAGTACAATACGTCCGGCCGGACTGATTTCGATCTTGCCGTTGATTTCGGCAATCATCCCGCCGCTGTAGGAAACATTTCCGTAATTGGTCGGCAAGCCGCTCGCAAGAAGTTTTCCGAACACCGAATATTCTTTCTTCGCTCCATCATCCCAACGGACAAATTCAATCTGCTTGCCCAGATATTTCTCCATGAGTTTCGCCTGACTCACCAGATCGAATTGATAATTTTGTTCGAGGACTTTGACGGCGGAGGCATCTGTGACGCTGACAAAGTGAACAGACGTTCCATCAATAGTCGATGGAATGTCGGGAACGACCACGTTGCTCAAACCTTTGGCGAGATAGAATGTCCGCTCTTCCCGAATGAGTGAGAGATTTTGATTGTAGATGGTAAGGTCGACAGAGGTTCGCTCACCTACCGACTTCTGCTGGGAGAAGGCGCACGCTGCGACCAAAGCGAGTGAAGCGATCACGATTTGTTTCATTTAGTTTCCTTTCGGTTTGTTGATGTCTGACGTCTGATTTCTGGCGTCTGACTTCTACTTCTCAATCATTCGGTGGTGAGACCCTTCGCTCCGCTCAGGGTTTAGAACGACAAAATTCTTATCTTTTGCCGTTCACCTTGTGCTCGTTTATGACATTAACAGTTGAAAGGTAAATGGCAGCGTCTCTTTTTTTTCTAAACTCCGATGCAAAAATACTTGACTTACTTCGTGCGGGCGACGATGAGGGGCTTGTGATCTTGTATGAAGCGAACCGAAAACCGATCCGGGCATTCATTACGCGAAATAGCGGAACGCAAGACGATGCGGAGGACTTGCTTCAGGAGGCTGTTATTATTTTGTGGGAACGAGTGCGGACGAATCGTTTTGAATATACTGCACGGCTCAGCACGTTCATCTATGCCACAGTGAAGAATTTATGGCTGCGCCGTCTTGCGCGGATGCGGCGCGAATCTCCGGCTGATATCGAAACGCAGACGGGCCGGATCGAGGATGCTTCATCGCTGGACATAATGATTGAAAGCGAAGAAGCCCGGATCATTCACGAAGCGCTGGTAACGCTGGGCGACCCGTGCAAAACGCTTCTCATTCTTTTTTATTGGGAAGAACAAACGATGGAACAAATTGCAACGACATTGCATTTTGCAAACGCAGCAACGGCGAAGGCAAAAAAATATCAATGCAAGAAAGCCCTGGAAAAAATTCTGAAGGATAAGCTGTAATGGAGATGGATGACAAACATTGGACACGCGACGACGAGCTGATCGAACGGTTCATTCTCA
>JBBRUI010000195.1:0-8579 GCA_038247945.1 Bacteroidota bacterium
AAAAGAACCGTAGGCGAGTGCTTCATGAGTAATGGACTCCTTTATATTAATGATGAATAATTACAGCGCGAACGAGGCCTGCAAAGAAAATGTCCTGCCGTAGTTGAGTTTCTTATACTTGGCACCGTCGCGATATGTGAATGACTTTTCGCTGGCAGTAAGGTCTTTAACTGTAAACTTCATTTCCAATCCTTCCATCACGGGCTGCGTGACGGAGAGGTCGATAACATTCCGTGGCTCCTCGAAGACATCCAGATACGTATAGTCACCAACTGCATCGAGGCGACGGCCAAAACTGCTGTATAACATGTTCACCGAAGTGCCGATGTTCGGCTCACGGAATGAGAGAGAGAGATTCAACATCCAGGGAGATTGACCTTGCATTTCCCGCGTGCCCGCAACAAGCGTTCGCTCATCTACAAATTCAATCTCTGAAAACACGCGCGTGTAATTACCGGTGATTGCGAGATTGGAAAAGTAGCTGAGGATATCGCCAAGGACTCCCTCATATTCAAGCGTGCGGAGAAAGCCGAACGACTTTCGGAACTCAATCTCCCAGCCGTGATTTTGCCCTTTGGGTGAATTGAACCAGGTGCGCTCAGGGTTCGATGAAATGACGAGCCGTTGTTCAATTGCATCCTGAAGTTCTTTGTGGAAGTAGCTGATGGCGAAAAGTTCTCCCACGTCAGGAAACAGTTCGAGGCGCGCATCATAATTGCGGACGTACGCCCGTTTCAGATTGGGATTGCCGAACACGCCTTCGTAGACGTTGTAGTCGTAATAATAGAATGACGCCAGCTCCCGGAACTCGGGCCGGTTCACCGAATTCGTGTACGCGAAACGAAGGTTCGTAATGCCATTCATGATGTAGGTAAGGTTTACCGACGGGAGGACATCGATATTCTTCACACGCGCGGTAAACGGTGTCGGTTCGGAAATTTCCGGATCGACCGTGTGCACAAGCTGCTCGGAGTTTTCCACCCGTGCACCGCCCACCAACCGGAAATCCTCTGCGAAAACCGTGAACGGCAGATCGAGCATTGCGTATGCGGCAATCAGTTCCTGCTCGCCGGTGTAAGGATCGCGTTCATTGTCCAGCCGTTCCATTGCAAACTTGCCCGGCCCGAAATTCTCCGGCCTGTAGATCGAATCGATAGGCTGTATCCACAACTGGTTGTTGGATGGATTCTCGAGCTCCGTCACATAAAACTGGATGTTGTAGTCACGATCCTTTTTCTCGTACAGACCACCGAACTTGAACTTCGCATCGAACAATGGCAGTGAGAAATCAAGTCCAAAATTTTGCGTCTGCTCTTTCAATGTGGACCAGGAACGTTGCGGGGTCGAAGTACTGAATGGGTAGGGGTCGGAGTAGAAGATATTTCTCGTGTAAATACTCGTTCTACGATCCGGCTCTTTTGCATTCGATGTAGCGTACGATGCATGCCAGTGTACTCCAAGCCCGGCCACGTCAGGGAGAATATGCTCACCGGAAACTTTTCCGACATACATGGACCGCTGGTCCCACTCCGTAACTTCTGTCTTCAGGTTCTGCTCGTTTTCGTCCACGCCGTTCAAACGCGAGACTTTGTCTTCACCGGTTTGATTGAAGCTGTTCTGTATGCTAATCTTGTGCAGGCCTGAGAAGCGGAAGTTCATATCCACAATCGCACCCCAGAGCACGCTGTACTGGTCGCGGATACCGTCCTGGAATACCGGAATGCCTCCCGTGGTCACATAATCTAAACGGTTCTCGGTCCGCTGATATCCGGTTCGATAAGAAAGGGATGTAACGTAACCGAACAAATCTTCCTCGCCGATGTTCATCTTATCGCCCATGGCGAAACTGAAAGACAAGTTGAGCGGGGCTCTTTTATTCCGCTGTGACCATGAGTTCGGAAGAGTTTTTCCGAGATCGTATCCATTGAGTCCTTTTTGCGGTTCGCTTCTGCTGCCGTCATCGAAGCCCAACCAATCCCTGCCACCACCTTCCGACATTTGAAGTGGTGTGAGGTTGGAGAGTGTATTGTAAGAGGTTGAGAAGGAGAAGCGTATTGTGCGGCGATCAGGGAAATCGAGTGTATTGATCTGAACAAGTCCGCCCGTGAAGTCGCCCGGAAGGTCCGGTGTTGAAGTTTTCGTGACGACCATATTCTCAAGCAGGTTTGCCGGAACCATATCAAACGAGAAACTCTTCTTGTCCGTATCGGTATCCGTGCTTGTAACGGAAACGCCATTGAGCGTTGTGCCGTTGTAGCGGTCAGTGATCCCGCGGATGAACACGAATTTATTATCGACAATCGAAACTCCGGTCACCCGCTTGAGCGCATCACTCGACGTTGCATCCGGCGTACGCTTGATTTGCTCCTGGCTGATTCCATCCCCAATCCCTGCCGCCTTTTTTCGTTGTGCAAGAATCGCCGCTTCGTTTGAGAGAACCCTCTCCGCTGTAACAACAACTTCCTCCGCCGTCACTGCAGCGCTTGCAATGTTTGCATCCAGCGACAGCGTCTCCCCTGTTTTTACGTTGACGCCGGTAATCGTCTTGACGGCATAGCCGACGTACGAAATCCGAATACTGTACACACCGGGAGGAATATTCTTAACAACGTACTTGCCGTCGATGTCGGTCGTGGCTCCGAGTGTTGTTCCCTGCACCAGCACATTTGCGCCAACAAGTTCTTCCCCCGATTGTTCATCGTGAATCTTGCCGGCAAGCGTTCCGTCCTGCGCAGAAAGTACCGGCGCCGTGAAGACAACAAGCACAGCAAACACAAAACACTTTATATTTTTATTCATTTCGGTTCTGACCCCGTAATGTGTAATTGATCGTGCTTGGTTGTTCAGTTGCAGTCTGATGAAAACGTTCATTCTGCCTGTAAATCTACGGAACGAATGTTACCTCAGTATGAAGTTGGGTTAAGAAGTTGTTGAAGTTTGTGTGAAGGAAGAGTTTGGAATTTGGTGATGCGGATTTTTACGAAGCTTTCCCTTTGGCAGAAAGGACGAGTTGGCGCAGTTGCTCAATCAGTCCGTAATGTTCGGTGGGAACATATTGCAGGCGTGTCTTCAGCTCCTCGGGCCTGTTGTGAAAGAGATTGAACGCGGAAGCGAACAATTCTGCCGGGCTTTCATCCGGATGTCCCCCGAACTTGGCGTTGCCGGAGTATTCGCCATCGCGGAAAATGTAGAACAGCGCACGCTCTTGCAGTGAGCGCCATATTTGTTCCAGCAACGTTTGTCGTTCAGACGGCAGTTTGTCGAAGTAGATATGCCCGAATTCGTGCGTCAATACCGAGCGGACGACAGAAGGATCGTTGAAGAGGAAGAAATAGCTGCTTGAAATGAAGATGGTGTGCTGTGCACGCGCTGCATTGCCGAAATTTTCAATTGAATGGTCAACGGCAAGCGTATCAATTCTTGATGGGGCATCCAGCGAGGTGTTCATCGAATCGATGAAGCGCTGCGCGAGACGAAGTTCGTCCTTGTATGCGGAATGAAATGTCTGAGAATTAAACCGCCCATAGAGCCCGATGATACTATCCGGCGGCACGGGAATCAGGGAGTCAAACAGACTCAGCCCTTCTTTGATTTTGACATTTGATGAGGGGTTCAGTGAAGAACAACCAAAGATTCCTGTGACGAGAAATCCCAGAAACAACCTTGAAGCTATGCGGATGAAGTTTGTTATGGCGCTCCTTCGCATCGTGGCTTGCGTGCCCAACTTCCACGGAGCCGACAACGAGGATTGTTTTTTTGCATGTGCCTTGATGAAGAATGACGGAACGAGTATAACGGTTTTCCGCTGTGGAAGGAAGTGTTCAGAAGCCCTCATAAAAAAAGGCGGACGAGTGTCCGCCTCTGGATTACAATAGGCTACTTCCAACAATTACTTTGCGAGGACCATTCTTTTCACCGCCGAGATATTTCCGGCATTAAGCCGGTAGATGTACACACCGCTTGCAAGATGGGAAGCGTCAAACGTGTACCGATGTCGTCCCGCAACTTGGTGTTCTTTATCCACAAGCGTTACGACTTCACGTCCCAGTATGTCATACACGCTCAGCGTTACGGACGTTGCTTCGGGGAGATCGTAACTCAACGTCGTGGCCGGATTGAACGGATTGGGATAATTCTGCGCGAGCTGGAAGGCGACCGGAGGGATTTGTATGCTTCCTCCATCCCCGCCGTTCTTCGAGAGACTCGTGCCGGCAGTTTCAACCGTAAACCGCATGAAGTCTGCAGAACAGGTTCTCACATTCGATTCGTTGATGTAAACCCGCAGTCTGATCTCCTTTGAACTCGAAATGAAGTTCGCGGGTTGATTCTGGGTGACCGTAACCAACACGTCACTTGTCCCGACGGAACGCGAATCAATCTGACTCCATGCTAAAGTAGTCCAGTTATACAAATAAAGTATTTGAGTTGTGTTTTGTCGTGAGTACTTCGCATCGAACGAAATAACAAGTTTAGTAATGGAAGAGGGAGTTTCTGTTATACTGGCGCTCCCATACCAATCGGCAATACGTTGGGAACCTGAGCCGGCCGAGTTGATGGCGAAGTAGCTCGCATCATTGGCTGCAAGATTGGCGAACGTCCCTGACTGAACAGCTCCCTGCGTTACGGTTGTTGCTGTTGGAGAGTATGACTTCGATAAACCGGTGATAAATGACTTCGTCGCAGAAGTAGCAGTGTTGCCGGACGCATCAGAAGATTTTACCCGGTAATAGTACGTCTGGTTCTGAGTCAAGCCTGAAAGCACAACAGTGTGGTTCGTAACCATGCCCGCCGCACTGGTACTGTTGCCAAAACTTGTGGTTGTTCCAAAATCAACTACCGATGACGATGCTTCATTTGTTGTCCATGTTATCGTGGCGCCTGAAGCAGAAATACCCGTGGATTGTACATTCGTTATCACCGGCGCAAGCGTATCAGGCGGGCCTGCAGGGGCTCCCCCTGTCGCAACCCAGTTCGCTGCATAGAGGTTGTATAAAATCGCTCCCTGCCAGTTGATGGCAATTTCATTGGTCGACCAGCTGTCGTTATCAGTAAAGCGGCCGTCAATCGGCGTTGTGCCGTCGCGCGGATAACGAGGGTCCCCGAAGTATCCATATGTTGGCGGTTGATTGCTGGGATACGATATGTCGTTTGAAGCAGGCGCTTCGTTCGGTCCGCCGGCAACAGCGCCCGGAAAGTGGAACGGTGTAGCCTGCAGGGTTTTCATCCAGTGATGGAAACCTTCCTTGCGCCATTGAGTTGCCCCAAACGCATCCGAACCCGACATGTATGAAATATTCCGGTAGTTGCGTCCGAACATGTAATGGACGTTGTTCAACAATTGATCACGGTCTGCCGTCCGGGTCGTCGGATCTGCTTTATAGGCAAACCACGAAAATTCGCCGGTACGATGTGCTGCATTGCTGAGCGCGCCCCAGTAATAATGCGTCGCCCAATGGAACGGATGTGCATTGGCATCTGCACGAACGCCATCGGCAAGCTGCAGGAAACTTTGCTTGATGGTGTTTTGCGTTGAGCTGTTTGCGCCGGATGTACAACGCAAATACATTCTGCCCGCGAACGCATCTGATTTACTGTAGCTACTGATCCATGTTATCGCCGCATAATTCGATTGGAAAGCGGTTTCATATGCTGAGTTGCCCGTAGCGAACAACATTGCGGCGGCAGCCCACATTCGATTTGACTTGAGAAGTGTAGCGTCGGTTCCTTGAGCATACGCATTACAACTGCCTGCGTCTGTATCATTCGTTGCGTTTGGATTTGCGACCATCCAATTCCAGCCTGCTTGCGCCGCCGCCAGGCACGACGAAGCAAACGCAGGATCTACTTGCTGGAATACTTTGGATGCATACGCAAGGACCGCAACCGCTTTGGCGGTATTCTGTACTGTCGGCGCGAGAGATTTGGTGTAGCCGCTAATATTATTAGGCGTAGTTTGTCCATACGTATAGTAATTCCCGCCTGCGGCGCACGTAGTTCCCCAGAATCCTCCGTTCGGGTCTTGCATCGACTTTACCCATTCGAGCCCCCAACGTGTCTCATCCAACAAATCCGGAATTCCATTTCCGCTTTCCGGAATATTCCAATTATCATCTGCAGGCTGAAAATCTGTCCACGATTCCATCAACCAGAACAGAGCTTGCGTCATGGTCGGCATATACACCGTCAGGTCGCCGGCGTCATGCCATCCCTTCACAATACCTGTAGGAGCTTTGGCGATGTCGGTTGGATGAACCCACGGGCCTTCCGCATACGGCGACTCAACTGCCGTGAACGCCCGTTGGTAATAGAAGAATCTCTGCGCAGCACGCAACGGTGATTTGAATATGTCGGTTGCGATGTTGAATGGCATCGACTCTTTTCCATTGGCGACAATTTTGTATCTGCCGGCGGTAGTGAATGAACTGAAGTCTCCAACATATACAGTTGTATTACCAATCAGGTTCGAAGTAATAGTTTGCACGGGTCCGCCGCCTGTATAGACTGTTGCATTATCACTCGGTCGCACGAGCGTGAAAGAACTGAACGTCGAGGGCGAGGTGAACTGCTTCTTCATCAACGGAGAATATCCGATCTGCGAGGCGGCGATGTTTGTAAAGTTGGCATCAGTCGGCGTTCCTCCTCCCGCATACATGCGAACGTTCGTTACCAGGAACTCGTCCATGTTGACAGTAACCGACGAGACCGAATTACCGAACGTTATTTCAAATCCCTTCAAGCCTATCCCCTGCATGTTTGCAGGAATGGGGATATCTACAAGCTGCCAGACATTCCTCGCAGTAATTGTCGCCGAACCTACACCGCCAACATAAGTTTGATATACATAGGCGCCGACGCCGATTACGTTTCCGGAAATACTCGACCTGATCCAGAATTTAAGTCGACTGGTGCTTTGCGGCCAGAAGACTGCTGTATCTGCACCCCAGTAATCACCCTGGACATTGCCAGCCCAGAATACTTGGAATCCTGCGTACGTCCCGGCGGTGGAAAATTTTAGGCTCTTCGACCCCGCGTAGTAAACTGTATTATCGATTGAAGGGACACCCATCGACCACGGATGAAAGCGCAATGTATCGTTGAAGGACTCTTTAAAGAAAACAAGATCCCGGATAACTCCACCCGTTGGCTCGCCCGAAAAAGCATTTGCCCCGATCAGAGCACAAAATATCACAAGATAAGATCTAAGTCTCACGGTCCCCTCCTTCACATTTTGGGATTTGATTTTAAATCAGATGGCTGGAAAACAGCGTAGTGAAAACTACGTGGCAAGGGGCTCAAAAGCAATGACTATCGGTCACAATAGCAAAATTTAATTTAGCGTGATGGCAAAAAAATAGTGGCGTTCCGCAGAAAATAAGTCGGGCTTGTACGGTCGTTCGATTGTCCGAAGGACTCCTCGGAGAACGTCCCTACCGTTGTGTTACATAGGACGGCGTTCCGTTTTCATCGAGGCCTTCGTTGTAAGGACGTTCAACTGTACGTCCCTACGGATCTGCGATTGGACGTCGTTCACTCCGGCTGAAACTGCGGATGCAAATCAGAAATCCGTTTCTTGAACGGCAGCTTGGTCGTCCATACAACACGTTTGAAGAGAGCCGGGATTCTCGTTTTCAAACTCTCAACATATGTATACACCACGGGCACTAACACAAGCGTCAGCAGCAGCGAGCTTGTGAGTCCGCCGATGAGAGCCCACGCAAGGCCGGACTTCCACTCAGCGCCCGCTTCGGTGCTCAAGGCAATCGGCATCATCCCGAACACCATCGCAACGGTGGTCATGAGTATGGGACGAAGGCGTGTCTGACCCGCTTCGATCAACGCATCGTACGTGCTCATATTCTGCTCGGCGCGCATCTGGTTCGTCCGGTCGACAAGAAGGATCGCATTCTTCGCGACAAGCCCGATCAGCATGATGATTCCGAGAATGGAAAAGATGCTGAGCGATTTCATCGTCAGCGCCAGTGCAAGCAATGCCCCGATCATCGCTACAGGAATCGAAAACAAAACCACGAACGGGTACACATACGAATCGTACAACGCAACCATAATCATATACACAAAAAGAATCGCGGCAATCATTGCAAGGCCCAGGCTGCCAAAACCTTCAGCCTGATTCTTCAAATCGCCCTGATACGTAATGTTCACGCCTTGCGGCAACTGCGTTTTGGCAAGTGCCGCCTTGATATCGTCGCCAATGCTGCCGCTCGGTCGCCCAACCACCTGTGAAAATACAGTCACGGATGAGTTGCGGTCGCTGCGCTGCAATTTGGTCGGGCCGACTGATTGATAGATGTTAGCAAATTGTTTCAGCTCCACGAGCTGGCCCCTGCGGTTCACGAATGTTACGTTGCCGATGTCCGAGGTCTTCGACCGGTCAAGCTGGTCGTAGAGAATACGGATCGTGTATTCGTTCTCACCTTCACGGTATTTCGATTCATCATCACCGTTGAATGCAACACGTAATGTCTGCCCGACATCTGCAACAGTTAACCCGAGAGCGGCCATCTTCTGCCGGTCGATCTCTACACTGGTTTCCGGTTTTCCTTCTTCCGATGACAGGC
>JBBRUI010000196.1:0-8548 GCA_038247945.1 Bacteroidota bacterium
ACCTCCTGACTTGCTGGTCGCTGATCATCCGTTCCCTTTCGTCTGTAACGATTGTTCTCGGATACCAGTCTACCAATTTATTCCCGCATTCTTCGGGAATTCTAATTGTCGTCAGGCGGGATTTCTAAATGTCGCTAATCAGGCGATGGTATACGCATAAACCTTCTTCCAGTCTGCATCCCATCCTCTATCTTGAGGAGGGGGGACGAATCTACTTGCGTTTATCTTTTCAGCCATGATATAAATTCCATTGCGACTTAGATAGTAATCTGCACTCTCTTCTCCCTGCCTTGGATCACCTGAGACAAGGTGTAAGCATTCGAGGTTTGAATACCCATCTCCAGCACCATCACCTTGGCTCTGGATAATTGCTCCAAAAGCTCCGCCATCAACCAAGCGGGCATCAGTGCTATTTCTGCCTATGAAAACATGCAAGTATCTCTTCTTGTCTCCGTCTCGCGTATTTTGTAGGAGAACTTGTGCTTGCGCTCTTGTTATATTTTGCTGAACAAGGCTCGGGTCAACTCGATCATCAACATCGTAGGCTAATTCTACACCATGATTTGACCAGATAGACCTAACCAACGACATAATCCCACCAACATCATCACTTTGCTGAATGTTGCCTATCAAAGGTGCAAATCCCCTCACATAATCAACTTCAACATAAACCTTTTTCTTTTCATTGTCAGGGTCAAGAAACGAATCGCCGCGGATTTCGGAACTTCCATCACGCTGATGACGGTTATCTCCGCTGAGTGTGCTGGTCTCACGATCGAGTTGGATCGTCATTGGTATGTCAACAAATAATGCAGTAGAACCATCCATTGATGTTGCTCTAATCAGTACTGTGCGTGTTTGACCTGAAAGAGGAGCGGATCCAGTATACCACATTGTAGTTGTGGCGTACCCGTTTATAGGGAAAAATTCATTAATGTCTGGATGACGAGTTGCTTGCGTTTGTACCGAAGCTGGCGCAAATGTTACTTGATCAAGTGAAGAGAATGTGACTGTCTTTCCATTTTGAGGCTGGTTGTTTTGATTAAGATATTGGACGGCTATATTGTGCCCATAAGCAACCGGATTAATTTTACCGAAACTAAGATCTTCATCTGGGTTCACCCTCTGGTTTTTTCCACTCCACACGGCAAGGATTGAGGAACCGGCCATTGCTATTTGCATCATCTCAGAAGAGACTGTTGCATTTCCGACTTCGAGGCCTGCCTGCGCCTTTACATTGTACAAGCCAGGTTCAAGATTTATTTGAACTTCCTCGTTGTAGTCGTTCCGATAACGATCTCGAATGTACTCGAATAAGAAAATGTTCGTGGTCGACGAATTATCAACTTTTGTTGCGTTCAACCAGACTTTGTAGGACCCAAACAAGCCTCGACATAATTCTGCGTCAAAAAACACTCGACGTGGACCTCTCGGTTTTGGTTCTGGGCTTCCGCCAACTAATTTCCCATCCGCAATCCAAAAATTCTGAAGTGATCCTATCCCGTTAGATGAATTGCACGGATCATTGGGATCTTGAACAGTAGTACTTACACAGAAAAAGTTGACTAAACACAAAAGAAAAACAATCGGTAGTCTAGTCACTTCTTTAAAGTAAGGAAACTGATGAAGCACAATTTTTGTGGGATGTAGATGCATATTTTGCCCTCGGTCAAATTAGAGGAAGTAAGTTAGAGAATTTAGAACTTTAGCAGGGAAATCATTTACGAAATCTCCGTAAAGAAAACTCAAACCATTGGGAACTCTCGAAGGTCAACACCTAGCAGCAAACAAAAAAAGCGCTTTGACGATTACCCGTTGCGGACACTCACCAATGCGCCTTATCAAAACGTTGTTACGGTGATACTTCCTACAAGAAGAAAGGTTCCTTACGCAAAAGCAAGACCCTGCGAAGTAAAATCACAAATTAATGTGAGCCTATTAGTTTTTGTCTACATCACAAAGGGCTGTGTCCCACGTACCTTCTCAGCCCCAACACCAGCTTCACCGTCGAGCCGGCTTTGCCGATTGCGTATTCAAACTTTGTCCGTCAATGTCCGCATGAGGAAAATTCCTCTGCCGCTCGTCTTCATCAGGTTCTCTTCTTTGTTCTCGGTCGTCACGGTCTACGACTCGTAGAGCTACATGTAATAATTGAGCGCCGTGACGAAATAGAATAACAGGGCGGTGGTGATCTGTCATCCAACGTGCTGTCACGGCGCAGAGATGCAGCTTAGTTGCCCTGCCCACCAATTGCTCTATGAAAGCGGGCGTGACAGCCGAGAAACCTGAAATAAAAAAGCCGACTCATAGAAGAATCGGCTTTTCGCGTCCTGGTCATCACCGAAGACTACACATTAACGCTTAGCCGGATCCGGTTGAGTTCATATCTGATCCTGTTTTTTAGGTTGATCATATGCCGGTGAATCGAATTTTTCATCTTCTCCAGTTCATGCTTGAGTCGATCTGATTCATGCCGGAAGTGGATTCCTTCGTCGGGTGGGAAGACGTCAATCCCCGCATCAATGTTTGGGTCAAATTCCCGCAAGCTGAGCCGGCGCGCTCTGTCATCAACAACAAGCGTGACCTTCTGCGTTGCACCCAAATCGAATATGAAATCTCAACAAATTGGTTGCCGTGGCTCTGCCTCACGGATTCAACCAATAACTTACCTTCACTAGAAAAACATTTTCCGGTTCGGTCCGAAATAAATCCGAAAAATCTCTTCCAAACTGTAAATCACCCGGATGCCGGCCGTCCACCCTGCCATGCGTCCACGCGAAATACAACGTCGAGCCCGGCATATATTCCCAGCGGAGAATAGCGTTCCCGCGAAACGACTTGTAATTGAAATCGGGGTTATCAAATATAAACGGAGAAGCCGGTCCGTTACCGTCGGCATCAACCTCGTAGTACGCGCTGCCACTCCCGGCATGTTTTAGAGTTATGGTCGATCCATCTTCACCATATCGGTTAAACGTGTACGTAAGCGGCTGCTTTAGTTCCTTGAACCCGCTGTACCGTCCCACGGAAATCAACGGCTGAACAAATATCTGCAAACTGAGTTTCGGAGAAAATGTCCAGTTCAAACGGAAGACTGCAGAGAGTTCCTCCTGGTAGAGTTTCGCGAAGACATATCGTCCGCCGTATGTTCTTGTGGCAAACGGATCATCAACCGAGGTCACCCATTGTGCAAAGGAGATGTCCTTAACGTAGGAAGGAGAGATCCGCACAAACACACCCGACGACGGTTTCAGCTCGATGCCGGGAGAAAGGTCGATACGGTAGCCGCCGGATTCTGACCTTCCGCCGCCGACGCCGAGGTCGAACGAAATATCCTGGCGCTGATCGGTGTATGTGTTAAAGAAGGCGGAATAAGCATTCGTGGTACGCATTGCTGGTCCGCCGCGGGTATTGCGTGTGTCGATATACGCCGGGTTAAAGAACAGTTGAACGTTCATCCCCCAGTAGTTCATGAACTGCCCGTTGCTGAACAGGAAATATCCGTCGCCCGTGCGTCTGCCGCCAAAGTCGAAGCTCTTAAATGTTGCCGCGTTAAATCCCTTACTCCGGAAAAATCCATCGGGTTCGAACCACTGATATCCCGCAACGATGTGGCTGTTAATGATGTCTCCGCGGAATTGAAAACCCACGTCATTGACATCGAAACCGGGAGAGATCATCCCGAATGCTGCGTTGATCCTGAAGTTGCCTTTTTGCGTATTGAGAGCCCATCGTGTTGCATATCCTGAAAGCGACGTAGCGTTGCTATCCAAGCGGACATAGTTTTGGTCCGGCCTCTGATAATATCGCAGCGATGAGCGTTGCCGGGCTATCATACGCTCCGGCGTTCCTTCAATTCGCGATCCTGCAAACCAACCCGTGATAACCCACGTCTTGCTGCTATCCAGATGCGTCCATCCATCCACCCCGAAAGAGAACGAGCGTTTGTTAAAATTTTCAAGAAGATAATTTTTATTCAGATCGTGAATTGCCGCCGTGGCTTCCATACCAATTCCGTATTTTCCGTTTTCAAATTCACGCAAGCTTCGCACCACCCCGTAGTAAGCGAACGGCTCAACGACATCTTCAAACCGCACACCAGCGCTGTCGGCACGCCCGTACTCACGCTGGGTCAATGCATGGATGGACCCGAGCGACCAGCCGTCGGCGATCCGGCCTGTAAGTTTCGCCGCCCCGAGAATTGTTGTATTTTTCGGTTTGAATGAGAAACTGAAATTGTCACGCGGAATCCCGCCCTGCGGCTCCCTTCCGACTCGGCGCGTATAGAAGAACTCAGGATTGCCCCAGTTGAATCCCCAATTATTGTTCGCTCCTCCAAAGCCGAAGTTGAAATAGTCCGACCCTTCAATAAAGAACGGGCGCTTCTCCTGAAAGAAGGTTTCGTATTGCGTGAGATTCACGACCGCGGGATCCACTTCAACCTGTCCGAAATCAGGGTTGATGGTTGCATTGAATGTAAGATTGCTTCCCAATCCCATTTTCACATCTGCGCCGACCCTGCCGAAGTAATCGATATTTTTCTTGAATGGATTGCCCGGCTCATCTACAAGAGCCTCTGCCCCGGACGCAACATAGGGCATCACTTCAAGCCGATCTGGAGGATGAATGTTATGGATACCTTGTAGCTCTCCAAACGCGGACACCCAGATTCCCGAACCTTTCTTCACAAGCGACCAATGGCTTTCCTCATTTCGGCGTGCAACCTTACGGGCAAAATTTATTCCCCACAGGTACTCATCTTGTTTTGGAAATCTCAACTGGGAGTATGGAATTCGCATTTCAACGTTCCAGCCATCTGTATCGATTGTTGTTGCCACGTCCCAAATTCCATCCCAGGAATTATCATCCCACGAATCGTTGAACATTGTTCCGTCGACCACCGCGCCGCTGGGATAGACGATGAAAAAGAATCCCGTCCGGCGGTCATGGTATGAATCGACTCCCGCGTAAAACAGATCCGAACTCAAGTCGGCATCCCGGCGTCCAAGCTTGGATACAATGGAGTCGGGAGAAGTATCGTACAGCTTCGCGCCGATGTACAGCGCCTCGTCGTCGTACGATACCCACACTTCCGTTTTCTGTGTCGCTGGTTTTCCCTCATCGGGGTCGCGCTGCGTAAAATCGGACATGCCGGGAGATGCATATTCACGCTCGCTCAATACCCCATCCAGAATGATGGGGCTTGAAAGGCGATTCGCGTGTACAGTTTTCAATTGCGTCTTCTCCTCAAGTGATTGGGCATAGACAGCAAGTGAGTTTACTGTTACTGCAAGGACAAGTATAAAAATATTCTGCAGGCGCATGGACAATCCTATAACTGCGGGCGTGGTGGTGACAGGATAAGACGATTGAATTGAAAACGGAAGAGCCGGCTGATTTGTAATACGGAAGCACGCGTTGAAGAGTTACGTGTTGCATAGGGTTTTTGCCACCCGATATGCGTTATACTATCAGGCCGATGACGCAATATCAAAATAATCTTGGATAAAGAAGGAAGGCGTACCTACTTGCTCTTTAATATCTGCATAAGCGCAGCACGTGATTTCTCGTTGCCGATGTTGCCAAGATAGTAGACAGCGTCGCTGCGCAAGTCGATGCTGTCATTCGACGTGGCAATCTTGACGAGGAAGTCCACCGCTTTGTCGTTGCCCACATCGGCGATTGCATACAGGGCGGATTCAAGATGCTTTTCCTTTGCCTTCGGATATCCGTTGAACAACGAGATGAGGGCATCGACGGATTTGTTTTTATCTCCACCCAAATCGCCAAGCGTAACAAGCGCAACAAGCTGAATGTCTTCTGAGCCATCAGCCCTCGCGACGTCCACCAGAACGGGAAGGACATCGAACTTCCGGAAATCCTGCAGCGACCTGATCGCCGTTACACGCAAAACTTCGGGTTGCGACTTGTCGAGAGCGACGTCCTTCAATGCCGCGAACGCCTCCTTGTCATTCTCCGATTCACCAAGCGCTTGCAGAGCTGCGAGTTTGATACGCGTTTGCGGATCAAGCTTGCGTTCTTTTTCTTCAGCGCCGGAAAAGAGGCTCATATGGGATTGCGGGGTAAACGCACGGCTTGACCGCCGCATTGCACGTTCTACTTCGCGCATCGCTTGTTCGCTTTGCCGCATGGCTTTTTCGCTGGAGCGCATTGTTGAGCCATAGCTATAAGCGTACGCGCCCGGCGCCCTCCGGACTTTCAGGTTGTCGGCATCGCCCGAAACGGTAACTGAGAAGCCATCGGTGGATTCCGCAAGCGCATCATCGGCATAGCTGCTTTCGGGATACTCGGCAAGAAACAATTCAAATGCTGCGGTTCCCTTTTTCGGGTCCAGGCGTTTCTGCGCGTAAGCAGACCAATAGGCCGCGTCATCGATGTAGCCGCTTTTCGGAAATTTACTTTTCACTTCGGCCATTTTTTTCATTGCCTCGCTCCATTTATCAGCCAAAACCAGAGCATAACCTTCTTTGTATGTTTTGTGACCGGGGTCTTTCTCATCGTCCCCGTTCTCTCCCGGCGGAATGTAGGATTCAGCCAAAACTGCCGGCGTCGGAGATATGTAGAACGTCTGGCCGTATCCGATAGTGAGGGATGCAAGAGTACAAGCGATTGTCCATACCGATGTTCGTGTCATGTTGTTTCTCCTTAATAGATTTTCGTTGATCGATTTGTATCGAACGATGCTTCTGCCATTCTGATTTTAAAAAGTAAATTCTCTTCGTCGATACCGCTGCGGATCATCTCGACGTTGGGCACATCATTCGTCTCCTCCAGATTGGCCAACTCAACCAGGATTTTTTGCAAATCCTGCAGCAGCCTTGCGGAGCGTTCGTCCATCGGCTGCGACTTGAGGAAGCGGGCTTCGTGCACGAGGTTGCGCGAGAGCGTTCGCTCTGCGGTGAAATCTGCATCCCCGCGGTCGTCTTGTTTCATGTTGGCGATACCCACAAGCAGCGTTTTGGATTTTTGCAGATAGTTACTCATGCGCTGCTGAGCCTGAAAATGAGCGAGCTCATAATCCGACACAGACTCTTCTTTCCCGGCGTACTCGACCGGCTCCTCCGGCTGGCGGACAACAAAGAACACTGCCAGCGCAATTGCCACCAGCGTTCCTCCGAATGCATAGGCGTATGAAGGCCGGAGCGTAACGAATGATCGAACCTTTTCTGCAAATTCTGTCAGAGGGTTTGACCGCGGTGATTGCTGCTGGCGGATCTTGTTTTCAATCCGCAAAGCCAACGCATCGAAAAATTCTTTTCCCTTGCCTTCGGCCGGGTCTGCGGACGGAGAGGGAAGCAGCGCAAGAGCGTAACGCAACTGATTTAATTCTTCTGTGCACGCTTTACACGCAGCAAGATGATGTTCGATGTTCTTGCTTTCTTCCTCACTGATTTCATTCCGCAAGAAGTCATACAATGCGTTTTGTACTTCTGAATGTTTCATCCAATCCCCTCCTCAAGATATTCCAACTTGCTCCGCATTTTTTTCAGTCCGCGGAATAAATGGGTCTTCACTGTTCCCTCCGAGCACTGTAAAATTGTGCTCACTTGTTTTGTCGACAATCCGTTCAGATGGCGGAGGATAACAACCGCACGTTGTAATGTGGGCAGTTCGTGCAGCGCCCGTTCGACGTGTGCTTGCTGTTCGCGCTTATGAAACTCATCGTCGGTTGCCGCCGCAATCTGAACTGTTTCGATGCTCACGTGTCGTTCAGTTCTGTTTTTATCGAGACGTTTTTTGGTCAGCGCTATGTTCACGACAATGCGATGGAGCCATGTACTGAATTCCGCATCTCCACGGAATGACGCGAGGCCTGCATGTACTTTCACGAACGCTTCCTGTGTTACATCTTCCGCGCCGTCGGAGTTTCCCACAAACCGACAGGCAAGAACGTACGCCTGCTTCATATGGCGTTCCATGAGAAGGCGAAACGCTTGCTGATTTCCTTCCTTCGCGTGTTGGATGAGTTGCTGCTCATCAGCAGCCGCCATGCGTTGACCTGTGATGGTAATGTTCTGGTAGTTAGATGACCGAACGGTGCAATCCGTTGACAACGATGCCCATTTATTTTTCAGGCACTGTTGAAGGTACGGCGGGGTTGAGGACGTGTTGCGTGCGGTTATTGAAAATTGATGTAGTACACCCAGTACATCGCAGGGACAAGAATCCCTGCACCGATGAACCATTTACCCCTGCCCGTAATTCCGGTTGGCCCTTTGAGCATGAACATGCCGGAGAGCGCCATAGTAATGAGCAAAAGGGCAAACAAGTCCGCGATGAACGTCCAGATTTTTTTCGGTGCGTTGAGGTGAAGCTGGTTCATTTCGTACAAAACCGGTCGTGTCCGTGTTTCTTCCATCAACACATTCCCTGTGGGAATGTCGACAGAGTAGACCTTCTTGTCGAAGAAAAGCTGAAGAGTTTCCGGATCGGGGCGAAAGGTGTTCGAAGGTTTTTCTGTGATGTTTAGTTTCGAGAGAGCTTCCTGCACCATCGCATCTTTTTCTTTCGATTCGAGGGGAATAAT
>JBBRUI010000197.1:0-8526 GCA_038247945.1 Bacteroidota bacterium
CATTCAAATAGAAATTACGCCGCAGTATTTCCAACCCGGCAAGGTACGTTTCAAAGACAAAGAATTTGATAATTACGATTTCGAAGGCTCCGCCTCCATTGGAAAGTTGCAGGATGTCGGTGTTCCGGATTTGAAGTACAAATTCCTTTCCCTCGGATTCAAATCGAAGGAAGGAAATTTTGTGCAGGTTGTAGCCGCAGACTATGAGGATATTCCGAATGTGTTGCTGAAGCCAACCCCGACATTGCACATTGTTGATCAAATGCTCGTTGTGAAAGAGTTGGCTATCAACAACGAGCGTTATAGTCACAACGGGTTTTTGCCCGCCACGCCGGCAGAGCTTTCTCCGGTTGAGCGCAACCGAAGCATGTTAGTTGGTGGCGTGAAAGTATATCCTCTCCAATACAATCCAGCGACAAGAACTTTGCGGAAATATACCCGCATTGTCGTTGAAGTAACTTTTGGGAACTCGTCCTCTGCGCATATTCAAAATGATGATGATGAACTGTTAACCGGTCTGCTGCTGAATATGAACGAAGCGAGGTCCTGGAAGTTTGGCGAGCCCCGGTCTCTCAATCGTATAACAGAGAGAGTGCCGAGCGTTCTTGCAAGCGGCAACTGGTATCGGCTGACCGTTGCTGATGAAGGAATGTATGTTCTCGACGCCGCATGGTTCTCGTCGAACGGCATCAACATGTCCGCCGTGGATCCTCGAAAGATCAGGATTTATGGGAACGGCGGTGAAGAATTACCGGAAGGCGTCACTGTGCCGAGACCTGTTGACCTTGTAGAGAATTCGATTCACGTGGAAGGCGAAGCTGACGGCCAGTTCAATACAGGCGACTATGTTTTGTTCTATGGCAGAGGCGTTCAGGGAATCAAGTATGATCCGGTGGGAAAAACATTGCGGCATTACATTCACCATTACAGCCGGATAAATTATTACTGGCTCACGATCGGTTCCGTGAATGGCAAGCGTATGGAAACCCAGCAATCGGTTGCAACCGCGCCGACCGTCATCCCGACAAAATTCATGGATGCGGTGTGGGTCGAACCTGATACCGTCAATCTTTTGAAGTCCGGAAAAAACTGGCTCAGCTTTCCGATCACGCCGAACGGATCCCAAGTCCGGACTTTTACTTTGAACGGCCTCATCGCAAGTGAACCACGGCAGTATCGATATACAGTTGTCAGTGCGTCAGCAAACGGCGCGACATTCAACGTCCACGAAACCGGGACATCAATCGGCTCACATTATCTTTATCCGTCGGGAGGATACTCGATTGCGGTAGAGGGTACATTCGGCACTTCCGGTAATTTCCCTTTGCAGGGTACCACCAGTCAACTCCGCTTTGAGTTTGTCTCAAATGAAGCGGGCGCGTCTGGCTGGCTGGATTGGGCAGAGGTTATTTACCAACGAACGTTCGATCCTGTTAACAACTCCCTTCGTTTCCGCTCTCCCGATACAACGGGAGTGGTTGAATACCGGCTGGGACAATTCTCCGCAGCCTCATCTGTCTACAATGTTACGAGCTATTCAGGTGTGAAGCGCGTCGCTGCATCCGCGGGCACATTCCGCGCAAGCGAGGTGCGGGGACAGGTCTCCGAATATTTTGGCTTGACAAGCAGTGTATACAAAACACCGGTTGGTTTCGCGAAGATCGACAATCAGAATCTGCGGGGCATCGATCAGGCATATGACTTTATTATCATCACCTCTTCGGAATTTGCATCCGCTGCAAACCGCTTAAAAAACCACCGTGCGACTCCGGCGTGGTATGGCAGCATGAAGCCGCTGGTAGTGGATGTAAATCAGATTTACAACGAATTCAGTTGCGGCGTGCCGGATGTCTCAGCGATTCGTGACTTCCTGAAATATGCGTACGATAATTGGGCTACTCCACCGCAGTCTCCTCCCAAGTTCATCTGCTTCTTCGGACAAGGATCCTACGACTACAAAGGAATAACCGGGAGCAAGTCAAGCTATGTCCCCACGTGGGAGGGAAGGACTGAATATGATGATGTGTCGAGTTCCGCTACCGACGATTTTTTTGTCCGGTTCGATCTGGGTTCACGTCCGTGGATGGTAACGGGACGTTTGAATGTGCGCAGTGTCCGGGAAGCCGAACAACTTGTCGATAAACTTATTTCGTACGACACTCAATCTATCCGCGACCAGTGGAAGTTGCGGGCTGTATATGTCGGCGATGACGGCTGGACTCCTGATTTTGACGAAGGGTCTGAGCATACGCGTGGAGCGGAAGGAGTCGCGGAGCGGACACCGGATATTTTTGAGAAGCGAAAGATATATCTGGAAGAGTATCCCATCGTACAGACCGCTCAAGGACGCCGGAAGCCAGCGGTGTATCAGGACATAATTGATGCGATCAACCGCGGTACGTTGTTGGTGAATTTTACAGGCCACGGTAATCCAACTGTGTGGACTCATGAAGCAGTGTTTACAACCCAGAGTTCCATTGCCCAGCTCTTCAACAAGAACAAGCTCTTTGTGTTGTTTGCGGCAACATGTAACTTCACGCAGTTCGATGATCTGAACAGACCGTCTGGCGGTGAGCTTCTGATGTCCCGGGTGGAAGGTGGGGCGATTGGTGTTATTTCCGCCTCACGCAAAGTCTATTCTTCTCAGAATCAACGATTGAATTACCGAATCTTTGAGCACATGTTCCCTCCAACGGCGGGACCGAGAATCGTTGTGGAGCGTGTCGCTACAGCATTATATCAATACAAACAGGAGGGCAACGACGATAATGACGAGAAATATTTCTGGCTTGGCGATCCCACCATGCGTTTGCAATACCCGCGCAGTTATGCGTCGATAGATTCGATTAACCGCCAACCGGTGGATTCCATTAACGGCATTGTGCGCACATCTCCAATTCAAATGAAGGCGTTGCAACGAGTGACGCTCAAGGGGACAATCCGCAATGAAGCGAACCAAATTCAAACTTCGTTCAGTGGGCGATCGACTCTCACGGTGAACGATGGAACACGGCGAATCAACATTCCTTCATTTGGCACGTTCACGTACACTGCCCCTGGCGGCTTGCTGTATCGTGGCGAGAATTCCGTTTCGAGCGGAACATTCAGCGCTTCGTTTGTTGTTCCTAAGGATATAGCGTATCTGGATTCAACTGCGCGGGGACGGTTGGTTGCATATTTTTCAACGGATACATTGGATGGAGCGGGGTACACGTCCAAAATCTGGATTGGCGGAACGGACGCGAATGCCGGTAATGATACAGAAGGGCCTGCAATCAAGATTCTGCTTGGCAATTCATACGAAAGCAGCCTCTCGTTCCGGCAGGGAAGTGTTGTAAATGAAAAGCCTGTGCTCTATGTCGATCTGGTGGATTCGAACGGCGTGAATACTTCCACGTCGGGAGTTGGCCACCGCATCGAGGCATGGATCAATAATAGTCCGCAGAGTGTGGACATGACCGAGTTCTATACAAGCAAGCTCAATAATTTCCAGGCGGGAACCGTCACGTATCCGCTGCGCGACCTGCCGCAAGGAAGCAACTCGATCAAAGTCAGGGCATGGGATACGTACAACAATGCCCGTACTGCCGAGACATATTTTGAAGTCTTCTCGAGCGACCAGTTGCGTGTTGTTGATGTGATGAATTTTCCAAATCCATTTACAACCGGAACTGCGTTTACGTTTCGCCACAATCAGGCGCTGCCGGTGAATGCAACGGTGAAAGTGTATACGGTTGCAGGACGACTCATTCAAACGCTGGAGACATTTTCAGCATCCAACACGTTTGTTTCCATTCCGTGGGATGGACGTGACCGGGACGGCGACCAGCTCGCGAACGGAGTATATTTGTATAAAGTGATGGTGAGAACAGTCGATGGACGATTTAACAGTGAAGTGTTGGGGAAACTTGCGGTGGCGAAATAATTTAAGTGCGAATAAATATGCGAACAAATAATAAATATCTCTCAGGAGGAGTAACATCTATGAAGACCATGTTGAAAACCACATTCTTCTGCACGCTGTTGGCTGCATGGGGAACGATCGCGCCGGAAGTGGGACGTGCTCAGGGCGAGTCCGCAGTGCCGTTTCTTCTTATCGCGCCCAACTCGCGGGCTGCAGGCATCGGCGAAACGGGAACCGGCTCTGTCGATGACGCATCGGCAATATTCTGGAATCCCGGAGCGCTGGCGTTTATGACGGGGCAGGAAGTGACGCTGACCCACGCAAACTGGCTGCCGCAATTCGGACTTTCCGATCTGTTCTACGAGTACGCAAACTACCGCAACGACATAGACGACATCGGTGGGACGGTGGGTGCAAGCGTTACGTATCTGAATCTGGGCGAGTTCATTCGCACGAATTCTTCCGGTAAAGAAGAAGGCAGGTTCAAAGCGTACGAGCTGGCGGTGACTCTCGGATATGCGACGCGAGTGTTTGATGATCTGGGACTTGGTTTCAATGCCCGTTATATCCGTAGCGCCCTTTCTCCTCTCGGTACGGGCGGAGAGGCAGGCGCCGGCGTCGCAAATACGGTGAGCTTCGACATTGGAATGATGTGGCGCCCTTATGACCTGGACATTGATTGGCTTGATAAAAAATTCTCTCTCGGTTTCAACCTGTCGAACCTTGGTCCCAAAGTTACATACATCGATGCGGCACAAGCCGATCCTCTGCCTACCAACCTTCGCGTAGGATTTGGATACAAGTTGTTGGAAGACGAATTCAACAGCCTGACGTACTCAGTTGACTTCAGCAGATTGCTCGTGCGCCGCCGCCCGGAAATTATTGATTCGACAGGAGGCGTTCGCCGCATCGTACAGGAAGCATCCGTCGACCCGCTTCCGAAATCATTATTCTCTGCCTGGAGCGACGGCAGCGGATTGAGAAAAGTAAATATGAGCATGGGTGCAGAGTACTGGTATGGCTCTCCCCGGTTGATTGCGATTCGTGTCGGACATTTCTTTGAGGATCCCAGTTTCGGAAACAGAAACTTCTGGACGTTCGGCGCCGGTCTGCGCTACGATATTTTCGGCTTCGACTTCAGCTACATTTCTGCAGCCGAAGGTCATCCTCTCTCCGATACAATTCGCTTCTCGTTGTTGATCGGTTGGGGCAACTCAGCGCCAACCGCGGTTCCGAATTAGTTAGATTGATGGAAGCCGCAGATGAATTTCTCTGCGGCTTTCTTTTCTCTCCTCCACTTTAGGTTGCAATGACATTCACAAAATATTTTTTTGCTGGATTACTTCTCACCCTGATAAGTAGTGTTACGCTTGCACAACAATTGAATCATCCCGTGATGGTCTCGCGGGATGATGCATTTTCAGCCCCGCGCTCTTTCCGGGCGCTGGCCGATACGATTGACGTGCTTGCAGTGATGGTTCAATTTCAGGTTGATGCCGATGCCCGCACAACCGGTAACGGACAGTTCGATTTGACGACACCGGCGGCAACCGGTCTCGACGCTCCTCCGCATAACCGTCAGTATTTTCTCGATCATCTGACATTCCTGGCGAATTACTACCGGAAGGTTTCCAAGAATAAAACCATCATCCGTACCACGTTGGTCGACACGGTCTATACGCTTGGCGGAGTGATGCAGAGCTACAGTCCGCCGAAAACCGGACCAAACACACTCGTTGGAAACCTTGCCCGCGACACCTGGCAGAAAGTTGATTCCTCCGGAAGAGTGCCGGACTTTTCCCGCTACGATGCATTTGTTGTCTTTCACGCAGGCGTTGGCCGTGATATTGATGTCGTCGGGATTGTTGGATTCGATCCGACGCCGCTGGATATTCCTTCGTTGTATCTGGGCTTGAATGCGTTCAAGCAATTTTACGGCGCCACCTACGAGGGCATTCCCGTCCGCGGCGGATTCAAAATCACGAACACCATTGTAATGCCTGAGACGGAAACACGCGAGCTTCCGGCGACGCCGAACAATTTCCTTTTGCGTCTCGGCATTAACGGGTTGCTGTGCGCGTCGGTGGGAAATTATCTTGGCCTTCCGGATTTGTTCGATACTAATACGGGGCGCTCTGGCATCGGAAGATTCGGCTTGATGGACGGCCAGGCGATCTTCAGTTTTGCGGGATTGTTCCCACCTGAACCCTCTGCGTGGGAAAAATACTGGCTCGGATGGATTCAGCCCATCACCGTCCGATCCGACTCAAGTGTTGTCAGTTTGCCTGCCGTTTCCATTGCCGATTCGATTTACCGTGTTCCCATCAGTGCTTCAGAATATTATTTAGTTGAGAATAGAAGCCGCGACGCGGGCCGGAACGGCCAGCGTGTTACAAGTTCGTACGGCGGCGTCATCCGTCAGCAAACATTTTTACGCGACACGACCGGTTTCAACGCGTTCGATCTCGCCGCAATTACCGGCAACGTGCTGGATGTGGAAGATTTTGACTGGAGCCTGCCGGGTGGCGTTGGAACGAACAATAATTTTTACGACGGCGGAATTCTCATCTGGCATATCGATGAGACGGTGATTGCGCAGGGTCTGAGCGCAAACGGCGTGAACGGAAATCCACTGCGCCGCGGCGTTGATGTTGAAGAGGCGGATGGCTCGCAGGATATCGGCGAATCATACGGACAACTCGAGGCGGGCAGCGGCAGCGAAGAAGGTACTGCGCTCGACTTCTGGTATCAGGGCAACGAATCGCCGGTGAACAAAAATATTTTTTCTAACACAAGTTATCCAAGCAGTGCAAGCAATAGCGGGGCGAACAGCCATATCACGATAAAAGAGTTCAGCCCACGCAGTCCGCGAATGACGGCAAAGGTGATTGTGGGAGATGCAATTGCTTTGCTGCCGGGGTTCCCGAAATCTTTGCAGAACAGACTTGAAAACATTTCACTTACTGTTGCAAATCTTGGCGCTACCATCGGACAGTCATTTGTTCTAACAACGGGTGCAGTGGCAGCCACCCGGCCTCAGCACGGAACGACAAGTGATCTTTCAAAAATTTACGCTTGGAAAACTGATGGCACCGGTGCGTTAAGAGCAGATGGAGTTTTTGCGACCGTCGAAACTCCGGGTTCGTCGTTCCTTAATTCAGTCGCCGTTAAAGATCTGGATAACGATGGTATTCCTGAAATTGTAACAGGTGAAATTTTGCAGGGAATAGTTCCTTCAAATCTGGTTCGGGCATATTCGGCGCGATCCCAATTGATCGATAGCCTTGCTGTGCCTTTCTTCACGCAAACAATCGGCCAACAAGTATCAACTTCCCCGGCAGTAAGTGATTCGCTGATTGGCGTCGGGGGTGAAAAGGGAAGAATGTATTTTTTAAGGCGAAATGGGACTGTTCGCGATTCACTGATTTACAATGTAGGACAAGGGATCGTACGGGGAATCAGTTCTTCCGCTGCAAGAGTATTTGTTGGCGTTGGAAGCAATGGTGTAATAATCAACGCAATACCGGGTGTTATTGATGCTTCAACCCAAAAGGATGTTGGAAAAAACATCGTTGGGCCGGCTGTGATTGGACAATTCGTTAACGAGCAACGCATTTCGTTTGCAACCTCAGATGGATTTCTGTATTTGCTGGGAACAAATCTTGAATCCGTTCCAGGCTTTCCGATTAGTACCGGCTCTGCTATTGGACAATCTCCGGCATTAGCCGATGTGAACGGAGACGGAGTACGCGACATTGTTATCTTCGCCGGAAACAAAATCTTCGTATACAACTATGCAGGCGCGTCGCTTGATAATTTTCCGAAGCAGGTTCCGTCATCAAATCCAATCACATCAAATCCGATCGTTGCGGATGTTGACGGCGACGGCGATGTTGACATCGTTGCTGTTACAAGCGACGGACTTGTGGTGGCGTACGACAAGAACGGTACGATGGCGAATGGATTCCCTTTGCAAGCAGGGACAGGAAATCAATCTGTGGCCGCGTTTGAGATTTCTGTGGGCTCGCTATCAGTCACGGAAATCGGACTTGCAGTCGCATCCTCGAATGACGGGTCAGTTACTGCTTGGAGAACCGCGAGGGTTGGCGGTGGACCCAGTCCTCCTGTCAAGCTCCCCTGGCCGCAATATCAGCACGACGCGCAGCATACAGGGCTGGCAACAGAACCGCTGACTGGGAAGCCGGTCAGCTCGGCATTCTTCCCGAAAGATCGCGCATACAACTGGCCTAATCCTGTCTACGACGGAAAAACATTCATCCGGTATTTCATACAGGACAACGCAACTGTAAAAATCAAAATCTTTGATCTTGCAGGCGACCTCGTAACCGAACTCGCCGGGCCGGGCGTTGGAGGTGTTGATAACGAAGTGCAATGGAATGTTGCCGGGGTGCAGAGCGGCGTTTACCTGGCCCGCATCGAAGCGAGCGGCAGCGGGAAGACTGAAACCGCAATCGTGAAAGTTGCAGTGGTAAAATAAACGGAGATTTGCTATGGCAAACATAACATTGCAAGCACATTTTGACGGCAAACAGATTCTACTTGATGAGCCGTTTGAGTTAGAGCCTAACGACAAGCTGCTTGTGACTGTCATGAGTAAAGAA
>JBBRUI010000198.1:0-8474 GCA_038247945.1 Bacteroidota bacterium
AACCGGCATGCATCAAGGAAAAGCGGAATGCCGTACTTCTGACACACCTCCTTCGTCTCGCGGATATTCTGCATCGAAACGGGTTGTCCCCCGCCGGAGTTGTTTGTTATCGTGATCATACAGAGCGGAATATTCTCCGCTCCCGTCTTGCGGATAAATTCTTCCAACGCTTGCACATCCATGTTGCCTTTGAAGTCCGCGATCACGTCCGGATCCTTCCCCTCCGTCGTTGGAAAATCAACCGCAACGGCTCCCGAAAATTCGATGTTTGCTCTGGTCGTATCGAAATGTGTGTTGTTGGGAATGAACTTTCCTTTTCCCCCCATGATCGTAAAGAGAATCTTCTCGGCCGCCCGGCCCTGATGTGTCGGTATAATGTTTTTCAGACCTGTCAACTGCCGGACTTTATGCTCAAACCGGTAGAAGCTTTTCGCACCAGCGTACGATTCATCCCCTTCCATCATCCCCGCCCATTGCTTCGCGCTCATAGCCGACGTGCCGCTGTCCGTCAGAAGATCAATCAACACTTCTTCCGCGGGGAGTAGAAAAACATTGTAATGCGCCCGACGCAAATAGGCCTCGCGCTCGCGCACGGTTGTGAAGTTAATCGGTTCAACAGATTTGATCTTAAATGGTTCAATAATCGTGTTCATGTCACTGCCTTTTGAATAAAGATTACGGATTCAGAGAGAAACGAGGGTGAACGGACGGAAAGAACGGAGCGATTGTCAACAATGTACGCAGATTGCGAAAGGTTATCCACCAGAAAAACTATAGTGCCTGACTACAATGACTGCTTCGTAAAGATAAGATTCCTTACGTCGTACCCCATCGCCTTTACGCGTCCAAGAATTTCTTTCATCGTCACTTCGTCAAGCGTTTTGGTGCGCGCCAGAATCCAGAGATATTCGCGCTTGGGTTCTCCGACAACCGCATAGCTGTAATCGGGGGCAAGGTCGATGATCCAATAATTTCCCCAGACGAAGGGAAGAAACGAAAGAAATGCCGGCGCAAACCGGACTTTCAGTTTTGAGTTTGGCTCGGCTTCACTTGACCGGCGTGCCCGCCCTTTCGCTTCCGTAATTTCGCCGTTTTCTTTCCGGCACCGGTTCACAACAATAAACTCATCGCCGTCAAGCGTGTAGGTGGCGCTCACATCTCCGATGCAATCGCTTTGAAACCTGTTCGGCAAGCGGGCAAGTTCGTACCACGTGCCGCTGTATTTCTGCAGGTCAACAGAAGGAACCACGGTCAGTTCATCGTCGGGCAAATCGCGGGCAAACGTATCGTCGAGAAAAAAGAAAGCGGCCAGCATACAGACAATAATTTTCATGTAAGAAAACCATTCGGATTATTCTGATCATGCACTTGACAAATTATCTATCATCCCATTAAAAATAAGTTTATGAAAAGGAAGTACAGCATACCAGTACAATCTACCCCACACACCCCGGGGACGAAACGTAGCGCTTTGAACAAGTTGCTCTCCATTTTCACGGTTCTCAATCCGAAATTCCAGCCACGCTTCACCTGGCAACTTCATTTCTGCATACAACAGCAGGCGATGATTTTCCCTGTCCGCAACCAGCACCCGCCAGAAATCAAGTGCATCGCCGGGACGGATGTCGTTTGCATTTGTTCGTCCACGGTTAAGTCCCACACCTCCGACAGCCTTATCCATCAATCCGCGAAACACCCAGAGTGCATCGGCATAATACCAGCCTTTGTCACCACCAATCGACCAGATGTTTTCCCACACTCTTTTGGATTTGCCCGTCACGTCACGCACTTTTGTATCATTGAAACATCCAAACTCCGGAACTCTCGCTTCATTCATTGCCTTGTGATCGGCACCAGATGAACTGAATGAATCCCTCCAGCCACTCAGGACAACCTGCTGCTCTATTTTTTCCAGCCCCAGTTGGACTGCAGTTTTGTACGAGATGAGGCCGATTCCCAATTCCGTCGCAAGATCGTTTGGACGTGCCACAATATTAACCTTCATACTTTCCACCAGATTTACAGCAAGCGGATATGAAATCTGAGTAACGAAATAGAGCCAGTATGAAGACAGCCGCGGCGTCATAACCGGGACGATGATTACCCAGCGTTTCAGTTTCCTGACTTCTGCGAACTGCAAGAGCATCTGCTTGTACGTTAATACATCCGGCCCGCCAATGTCAAAATCCTTATTGTATGCACTTTCCCGAAGCATCACGCCAACAAGAAACTGAATTACATTTCTGACTGCAATCGGTTGGCACAGCGTGTTCAACCATCGCGGAGCGACCATCAACGGAAGTTTCTCAACCAGGTCCCGCACGATCTCAAAAGATGCGCTGCCCGAACCGACGACAATACCGGCTCGTAACACAGTTGCGGGGACAAGACCCGAGCGGAGAATCTTCTCGACATTCGAACGTGACGATAAATGATCTGACAAAACTTCTTCGTTTACAATGCTGCTCAGATAGATAATCTGCCTGCATGACGTTGGCTCAATGAGCTTCTGAAAATTGCGTGCAGCCCGTGCCTCCTGCTCCTCAAACCCTCCTACTGTAGCGCCCATGGAGTGAATCAGATAGAAGGCAACATCAACCGGCGGGAAGAGTTTGAACGTCTGTTCTTCCAGAAAATCAATTTCAATGGTGTGAATTTGAGGATGCGCACGTCGGGACTCAAAGACGGATTTATCCCTCACGCAACAGAACAACTCATGCCCCTGCTGCAGCAACACTGGAATGAGCCGTTGTCCGATATAGCCATTGGCTCCGGTAATGAGAATGTTCATGTGTTCGATTGGAATTAAGTGCGAAGCAAGGAACGTCTAATTGTTGGCGGGACTGTAGAAAAAAAGGATCGGCGCAGTCTGTTCACACCTTCAACTTTGGAAACTGCAAACTATCCGGAGCGTATCGCGGGCTTGGGTTCAGCAGACGCTGAATTACTTCACCGTTGATGATTGTCCGGTCGATGATCTCTTCAACGTCTTCTTCCTTCACGCCGCCATACCAAATTCCTTCAGGGTAAATCACCATCGAGACGCCGAACTCACATGCATCGAGACAACCGGCGTTGTTTGCGCGGACCATAGAAGCGAGTCCGCGCTTCTTCAGCTCTGCTTTCAATTTATCGCGCACGGCTGCTGAGCCTTTTTCAAAACAACAGCCTTTCGGGTGGCCCGGCTCTCTTTCGTTGAGGCAAACAAAAACGTGTCGTTGGAATCGGCTCATATAGTTGTGAAGGTTAAGGGTTGATCAGGATTTAGACTTACGATCTTTTATGAGAATGATTGCACCAAGGAGAATCAGAAGCACAGGCCAATATTCGTGCACGAGTTCGTGGCACGCTATAATGCCGAAACTGTTGAGCAGAAATAAGACGCCAACAATGATGAGAATAATTCCGATCCAGTATCGTTTCATTGGTTACGATCGTTTGAGATAGTTGAGCACTTCCTTCAATGGACGTGTGTTGAGGACATCCTTCTTTTCCAGCCAGCCTTTGCGCGCAATCCCGACTCCGTAGAAAACGTCCTGCAATCCTTTGATGTTGTGTGCATCGGGATTAATAGAAATGAGAACGCCTTTCTCTTTCGCAAACTTTACCAAACGCCAATCAAGATCGAACCGACTCGGGTGGGAATTGATTTCGATGATCTTCCCGTAATCGGCGGCGCATGTGATCACTTCGATCATGTTAACAGGATATCCTTCACGGGCAAGCAGCAATCTTCCGGTCGGATGGCCAAGCATGGTCACGTGCTTGTTCTTCAGCGCATTGACAAGCCGCTTCGTCATTTCTTTTTCATCCGCCTTGAAGCTGCTGTGAATCGACGCCACGACAAATTCAAAGCGTGAAAGAACTTTATCCGACCAATCAAGGTCACCGTTCGGTAGAATATCAACCTCGGTTCCTTTGAGAATTCTGAATCCCTTCATTTTGGAATTCAGCGAATCGGTTTCTTTGTGTTGTGCTTTTACTTTTTCTTCACTCAAGCCGCCGGCATACGCTGCGACTTTGCTGTGGTCGGCAATGCCGAGATATTCCCATCCCATTTGCTGTGCAGCCGTTGCCATTTGTTCGAGCGTATTGACACCATCGCTGTAAGTGGTGTGGCAATGAAACGTTCCGCGGACGTCTTTGGTCTCGATGAAGTTTGGCAGCTTACCCTGTGCTGCCGCCTCGATCTCGCCGGTATTTTCGCGCAACTCGGGCGGTACGTAATCCAATCCCAACGCCTTGTAGAGATCAGCCTCGTCTTTACACTTCACAATTCTTTTCGCTTTGCCGCGCTTCTCTTCCACGCCCAACTCGGAGAAGCCGTACTCGTTCAAACTCCAGCCGTATTTCTTTGCTCGTCCCCGCAGCTCGACGTTGTGTTCCTTGCTGCCCGTGAAATAATTCAGCGCAAAAGGGTATTCCGTGTCATCCACGATTCGCAGGTCGGCGTTGATACCGGCGTTGAGCGTGACGCTCGATTTCGTTTCCCCTTTTGCCACCACGCTGCGTACTTCGGGATGCGAAACGAACGCATCCATGATACCGGGTCGATGAATATCTTTCGCGCTCACCACGATGTCGATATCCCCGATGACTTCTTTCTTTCTTCGAAGGCTCCCTCCTATTTCTGCCCTGATGACTCCCTTCTGCTGCAACAGGTGCTGATGGATCTTGCTGGCGGGTTCGAACGCGGCGGGGAACAAATGCTTGTCCCCGCGGGCGCGAAGCGCCTCGATGCCTTTGAGGATGTTCTCTTCTGTTTTTTTTCCGAAGCCGGGTACATCGCCAAGTTTGTTTTGCTTTGCCGCTTCCTCAAGTTCCTGCAACGACTTTATTTTCATTTTGTCGTACAGAAGCTTCACCCTCTTTGGTCCCAGACCGGCAATGCGCAGCATATCGGGGACACCCGGAGGAAAAGATTTCTTCAGATCGTCGTAGTCTTTTGATTTATCCTTGACGACAAGATCGGAGATTACCTTGGCGGTGCTCTCACCTATGCCGGCAATCTCGCGCAAACGTTCTTTTTCAACGAGCGTCAGCAGATCTTGTGTTGCACCTTCGAGTACGCGGGCGGCATTGTAATATGCACGGGCTTTAAACGGGTTCGCTCCCTGAAGCTCGAGCAACGTTCCCATCTCATTTAGAATGCCAACAATAGTCTTTTTGTTCACGGGTGGTACGGAACTAGAATTGATAGGATTTTGCTGGACTAAACTAATGAATCGGGAGATGAGATTCAAAGAGGTCGTGCGGCTCTGCTGACAAAGAATCGAGGTTCAGGAAATAGAAATTTCGGAGAGCCATTGAATCCGGTGCGAGAGAATCTTTGAGGTGATAGTAGTCGACCAGGGAAATGACTTGAAGCGTCGTATCGTTATACCAGAATTTTGGCGCAATCCCGTTGCCTATCAACATCAAGCCCGGACCTGACAGGACAATCGTCGCATGTTGAGGCAGCTTCGGGTGATTCAGCATCAACTCTGAATGGATCGTGTTTACAATTTCTCCTTTTTTAATCAGATGAAATCGGCCGTCCGCAGTAACGATTTCATTCTTTCCGGCGGCAAAGAGAGTTCTCACGTACATTGCGTTCGACAGTAGAGATCCAATTACTGTTACGGAAAGAAGAACAGTACACAACACACGACGCGAGTCAGAAATAGCGCTCACAATCGCGTACGTTATGAGAAAGAGAAACGGGACAAGCGAATAGCTTGCATAATACCTCGCAGCCTGATTGCGAAGAAACAACACCGGCAGTATTCCGGCGACAATCCAGATCGCGAAGAACATCACAAACTTCGCGTTCACACTCCGATGAGTGGTATCAGATGAACGAACAGACTGCATTGCGACAAGAAGAATCACAATCAAGAAACCACCGAGGAACAGCAATGAGGATTCATGTATCGAGGGAAACAGAGATTCTCCGAGCCACTTTGCATATGATTCAAGATTCATCGCTATGTGTTTTCCCCAAACGTCCATCCGATGCGGATGTGCGCTCTCAATTGTGAGCGCAGATTTGCCCATCATCTTTAGAGCAGTATACAAAAGGGCAACTACGAGATGCGGATACACGCGGCGGAATTGGTTTCTCTCCAACAGAACCACATACACAATCAAGACGCCGACAAAGAAGAGCGTTGCTTCCTTTGTCAACAAGGCGAAGACAAAGCTTGCAACTGAAAGGCGGGATTTCTTCAAGAGAAAGAAGGCGAAAGACAGCAACAGAAAGAATATTCCTGCAATATCATAGAATCCCACAAGCCAAAGCAACGGGTCCAGATGAACAGAAGCAGCTCCGGCATAAAGTACCGCGGCAGCGATCGCGGCGGACTTCATCCCGGATATTCGAAACAAGACAAAACCAACAAGAGTACTGTTGCAGACATGCAGCAGGAGCGCGAGAAGATGAAACGGTACCGGGTTCAATCCAAACAACTTGAACACCACGATATAGTACATCATCGCTGCGGGACGATAGATCAACTTATTAAATGGAACGAACGCCTCCGCTATTGTTGCAGCGATGTCGTGGGTGTGAATTGAATACAGGATGAACCAGTCGTCGCTCACGAAAGGGCGGGAAATCACTTGCCAATACACTGCGCTGACTACTGCCACAAGGATGAGAGTAGTCATCCATTTCATCATATGGGACATGTTAAAGTTTTTCACGACGCTCATATCTCGAAGAATCAAGAAAGGAGATAAACAGGTAAAACTACTAAAGTTTACCGCGAACATCCTGCATATTCTTGTACGTTTTCTTCTGATCGATGAGAGCACGTGCCGCATCGACTTTATCCCAAACATTCCAAAGCAACACTCCCCGCACTTTGTCGTCGGCAAGATAATACACAACGCCTTCCCGGTATTTTTCCTTCCAGTCAGCGAAAGTTTCCATGCGTGAATCCAGATCGCCGACTGCTTCGAATCCGAGATCAAATAAATCCGAATAGAAGTACGGGAGATAGTCATACGGCTTGCCAGCGCCCGCCATGTTCTCACCCGCGTATTTGCCCTGCGCCTGTGCGTTGTTCCAATGTTCAACCCGGATTTTCTTATCCAATGATTTTGCCGGAAAATACGCCACGTCGCCTGCAGCAAAAATATCGGGGTCGGATGTTTGAAGGAAGTTGTTCACATCGATACCGTTGTCAATCTTCAGTCCAGCCTTGCGTGCAGCATCGACATTGAGATCCAGGCCGATTGCGGCAACAACCATTTCTGCGGAAATCAACTTGCCGTTCTTTGTCGTGACTTGTGTTCGATTATTCACTCGTTCAATGCTTGTTGGTAAGCTGTCTGCCAGAATTGTAATTCCCTTCGCCGCATAATATTCAGTAACATATTCCGCGAGATCGTGGGGCAATACTTTCTGAAGCAGAAGCTTATCAGGAAAGACGAGCGTAATTTTCTTCCCCTTCATATTCAATGCGGCAGAAAGCTCTGCGCCGATAAAGCCGCCGCCGATAAAAATGAACTCATCCAACTTCTCTGAAGCATTTTGCAAAAAGTTGTAATCATCTACCGTGCGAAAATACTTCACGTCGTCTCCGCCGAACGCCAGGGTACGGGGAGTGCCGCCGGTTGCGATAAGCAGCTTCTCGTAGATGTAACCATTGCCGCTGTTGTCGGTAACCTGTTTCTTCTCGCGGTCAATTGCGGTGATTTCTTTGCCGAGATAAAGCCGGACTTTGTTTTCCGTGTAGAATTTTTCGTCATGAACGGGAAGTTTGTCCAATGTTGTTTTGCCGAGCCATAGACCCTTGGAAAGCGGCGGACGGTCGTACGGTAAGTGAGATTCTTTTCCGAACAACGCAATCGATCCGGCTTTATCATGCTCTCGGATGCCTTCAACTGCAGAACCTGCGGCAAGTCCCCCACCAACGATGATATATTTGAATCGGTTTTCCATGCTGAGTTTCCTGGTTTATTTTACCACGCGACCAAGGCTGCTTCAATTGCAAGTCCCGGACCCATTGCAATCATCACGCCGAGGTCGCCCGGTTTTGGCTGCCCGTGCCGGATGGTTTCATCCAACACAAACAATACAGTGGGAGATGACATGTTGCCGAAATTCTTGAGAACGCAACGGCTGTAACGGAGCTGCTCCTCCGTCAATCCAACTTCTTCCTTTATGTTGTCAATCACTTTTCGTCCACCGGAGTGGATGATCCAATGTTTGATATTTTCTTTTGTCAGATTATTAACACTGAGAAGTTGGTCGATGATTTGTTTTCCGAGCTTCCCTGCCGAATTGCGGATATCTTTGGAAAGGACGATGCGAAGCTTCCCGCTCTTGAACTGGAAACCAACCGTGTCGATGTACGACGGCTCGAGAAGCGTTTCAAACATCCGCAGTTCAGGGCCTTTCCCCGCCGAATGATTTCCAACCAACACTGCCGCCGCGCCATCGCCGCAAATGGCATTGCCCACAACAGTTTCAAGTGAGTCGTCGAAAT
>JBBRUI010000199.1:0-8446 GCA_038247945.1 Bacteroidota bacterium
GGTGACGGACGGCGAGGTGTTTCTGAACGGGGAAACGGGCACCCCGACTTTGGCGACCAGAAGGTTGACTCAGAAGGATCAGAAGAAAGCCCGGCTTCATGCTTGAACAATCCAAACCAGAGAAGAGGGAACGAACGATCTGCTGCACGAACACACAAGGCTTTGTCAAACGCAGGCGCTGCTTCGTAGCTGATGAAGCCGGCGGCCCAAAGCTGTTTTTTGTTTACAGCCTGCTCTACCTCGCGCAACGCCGGAAGTACACCCTGCAATTCATGAGCGACAACAACCTCCAGCGGCCGTTCGAATTGCAACCACTCTCCGGTTGAGGCATCGCGCATGATGACATTGTTCATCTCATTCTCTGGGGAACTTCTTCGGCTCGGGAGGTGGGAAGATCATTGGGCCAACGCGTTCTCGATCGCTTGCAATTCCGATTCGTTGAACGTGAGATTATTCAATGCTGCAACGGCGTCTTCAATCTGACTGACCCGACTTGCACCAATCAGCGCGGAGGTCATTGTCTTGTGCCGAAGCACCCAGGCAATGGACATTTGCGCGAGCGTTTGATTCCGCTTGCGGGCAATGTCATTCAGCGCACGGACTTTTGCAAGCTTCTCTTCTGTAATCTGGTCAGGCTTCAAAAATCCGTGAGGCTTGCTTGCGCGTGAGCCCTCAGGAATTCCTTTCAGATAACGATCGGTGAGGAGTCCCTGAGCAAGCGGTGAAAATACAATGCAGCCAATCCCTTCCTCCTCCAATACATTCAGCAAACCGTCTTCGATCCAACGGTTGAACATGTGGTAGATGGGTTGGTGAATCAGGCATGGCGTTCCCAGTTCCTTCAAGATGCGCGAGGCCTTCGCTGTTTGCTCTGCACTGTACGATGAGATGCCAACATACAATGCCTTACCGCTTCGGACAATCTGGTCAAGCGCGCCCATTGTCTCTTCCAGCGGCGTGTCAGGGTCGGGACGGTGATGATAGAAGATGTCAACGTAGTCGAGTCCCATGCGTTTCAGACTTTGATCGAGACTTGCGATGAGATATTTTCGCGAGCCCCAATCGCCGTACGGACCGGGCCACATCTGCCAGCCGGCTTTCGACGAGATGATCAGTTCGTCGCGATGCTTCGAGAAATCTTCACGAAGAATTTTGCCGAACGTTTCTTCTGCAGAGCCGGGCGGCGGACCGTAGTTGTTTGCAAGGTCAAAATGCGTAATGCCGAGATCGAAGGCGCGGCGGATCATTGCGCGTGAATTCTCAAGGACGTCAACGCCGCCGAAGTTATGCCAGAGACCCAGCGAGACGGCCGGAAGTTTCAACCCGCTTTTGCCGCTACGGTTGTACCGCATGGATTCATAACGCGAGGGCGAGGGGAATTCAGACATGAAACTCCTTATATGGATAATACACTGTCGAGGCTTCTGCTTTGAATGAGAAGAGAAATACGCTCGATATCTTTTGAGATGTTTCTGTCGCCGTTTACTTTCTTTGCTGCTTTGCGGATAATGGCGCGGGCCTTTGCAGTTCCTGATCCGGGTTTTTGCTTTCGAAAATCAAGCGCTTGCGCGGCACACAGGAGTTCAATTGCCAGAACATTCCGCGTGTTCGATAATATCTCAGCCGCCTGACGTGCCGCAATCGTTCCCATGCTCACATGGTCTTCCTGATTTGCGGACGTCGGAATTGAATCTCCGCTTGCGGGATGGATGAGGACTTTGTTTTCGGAGACGAGCGACGCGGCAGTGTACTGCACAATCATCAACCCCGAATGCAGTCCGGGCTCACCGGAAAGAAATGCCGGAAGTCCGAAGCTATGATGCTTGTCTGTAAGTTTTGCAATACGGCGTTCGGAGATGCTGCCGAGCTCCGCAACGGCAAGCCCGAGAAAATCCATTGCAAGTGCAACCGGTTGCCCGTGAAAATTCCCTCCGCTAATTGCTGTGTCCTCTTCTGTGAAGATGAGTGGATTATCGGTTGCGGAATTTATTTCTGTCTCCAATATCTTTCTGACGTACGCGAAAGCATCACGCGAAGCTCCATGAACCTGCGGCGTACAGCGAATGGAATATGAGTCCTGCACTTTGCCCTCGGTGTCGTTATCCGTTCTGTCAATCAACTCGCTGCCCTGAATCATCGAACGGATGTTGCGTGCAGATACAAGCTGTCCCGCGTGCGGCCGGAGGATATGTACACCGGCATCGAACGCGGCGCTTTTCCCCTTCACTGCCTCACAACTCATTGCGGCGGCAATATCCGCCACGTCCGCCAGATGCTCTGCATCGTACAACGCGAGCACACCAACTGCAGTCATCGCCTGCGTTCCGTTGTTGAGCGCGATGCCTTCCTTCGCTTCAAGAACAACAGGTTTTATACGCGCGGCCTTCATTGCCGCCGCCCCGCTCATGCGCCTGCCTTTCAAAATTGCTTCGCCCTCACCGATCAGTACCGCCGCCATATGTGAAAGCGGAGCAAGGTCGCCGCTTGCACCCACTGAGCCCTTCGAAGGAACAACAGGATGAACTCTCTTGTTAAGCATCGCGAGCAATGTCTCAACGGTCGAGACGCGGATTCCGGAAAAGCCTTTCGCAAGAGCATTCGCACGCAACACCATCATCGCACGGACGATTTCTTCGCTGAACGGCTCACCGACTCCTGCACAATGGCTGAGAATAAGGTTGCGCTGCAACTCCGAAAGCTTATCCGCAGAGATAGTCACATTTTGAAACGCACCGAAGCCTGTCGTAACGCCGTAAACGACTTTCCCTTCACGAACTGCGCGCTCAACCCACTGCCGCGATTTGTTCATGCGTTTGATTGCAGCAGGTGTCAGTCCGACACGTACATTACCGCGGGCAACTTCGACAACTTGTTCGATCGTGAGATTATTTCCGTCGAGAAGAATTTGTTTTGCCACAGAGTTCACAGAGAGATTCTTTTTATTCCATCAATTAGTCTTTGTTCTCCAAAATTTAGCAGTAACGCACGATGCAAACCTGTTGCCTTTAGATAAGAAAGAGTCTGTGCGCCAAGAACGCGATGAACTTCAATGGCTGCTCCGATGATTTTCTCGGTAAGTTCATCACTCATCTTTTCTCTGAGTCCTCTGTGGCTCAATTGTCTTGAGGACGTTTTTCACTTCTTCGATGCACTGACCCAGAGGTATGGTTGATTGAACTGTTCGGGAAAGCGCGAGCCACTCTTCGCGCTCTTTGCCTTGTGCAGTCTTTTTCTTGTCCTGGAGCTGTCCACCGAGTTTCAGATTCTTGATCGTGACTTCGTTCTTTGTAAATTCATCGCCGCCCATGATGACAGCAACGGGAATTTGCTGGCGATTTGCGTATTGCAATTGCTTACCCAGGGATTTCTCGTCGCCAAGGTACATTTCTGTGTTGATGCCGGCCTGTCGCAATTCCCGCGTCAGCATCTGATAGTCCTGAAGACGCGACGGTTCCATCACTGTAACAATCACTTTTGCGGTTGATGGAGCGAGTTCGTGCAGTCCAAGCTTTTCCATTGCGGCGAACAAACGGTCGACTCCGATTGACGCACCGACAGCCGGAATTTTTCTACCGAGAAATCTTTCCACTAATCCATCGTACCGTCCCCCGCCGAAGATCGACCCGAACTCCGGCGCGTCGTTGAGGCTTGCTTCGAAGACGGGCCCGGTGTAATAATCAAGGCCACGGGCAATGCTGATGTCGAGCTGAACATGATCCTCGGAAATCGCAAGAGCTTGAAGCGAGTCGCAAATGAATCGTAACTCTTGAGCAGCTTCGCCAGCGGAAGGAACACCTTTGAAAAGTTCTTCGAACGATGAGAGAACTTGTTGCCGTGCTCCTTTCGGAACCGCAAGAAAATCTTTTATGCGCTGAACCTGGTCATCCTTCAATCCCAACCCGGGAATTTTATCTCCGGACGCATCCATTCTTCCGCGTGTCAGCTCGGCGGTAACTCCCTCGACGCCGATCTTGTCAAGCTTATCAAGAATTCGGAATACAGAGTGCGAAGAACTTTGCGGAACTCCGGCGAAGTCCAACAGGCTGTTCAGAACTTTTCTGCTGCTGAATTTAATTTTGAAGCGCTCAATCCCAAGCGCCTTCAATGTGTCGTGCATTGCACACAAAATTTCCGTATCGCCGGCGAGCGAAGAAGTTCCGACAGCGTCAAGATCAAACTGAATGAACTCACGAAACCGTCCCGGATCGGGCTTGTCTGCACGCCATACCGGTGCGACCTGATAACGGCGGAACGGCAGTTGCAAATCGGGATACTGCGCGACCACACGCGCAAGCGGGACGGTCAGATCAAAACGGAGCGCAACTTCTTCCTCTTCAGGATTTTCGAAATGGAAGATTTGTTTGGTGTTTTCTTCGCCGTATCCCATCAAGGTGACGCGGTATTCCTGCGCGGGAGTGTCGAGCGGTTGAAAGCCATATAGCTCGTACACACGGCGGATCGTGGCAATCATCTTCAGCCGCGCATTCATTTGCGCAGGAAGATAATCCCGGAAGCCCCGGAGTAATCTGGGCTCTACAATTTTTTCTTCTGACATCGGGATACGTTCATTAGTAGATTCGAGGCGGGACATAAATAAAATCCTTTCGAATCTACCAGAATTGCGTGATTAAATCAATGACTGACGACTCGACATCCCTAAAACCAAAAACTGAAAAAGCTTTACCACGCCTGCGTGCCGGAACGTTCCTACGCACCGAAGTGCTCTGGCACGCAGGGGCGCAACACTTCGGCGTGCAGGCACGAAGACACCAGACATAAAGGTTGAAGATTCTTCCGTGAGTGGTAGATTTTCAGTTGTCATTTCCTCTTATTGACTTCACGATGTTAGAAAAAGCTCCCATACTGCCCGATGCCGATACGGAAACTGAGGATGTCGTTGAACTCATTCCGCGATATCACGTTGTTCTTTTCGATGACGACTACCATACGTACGACTATGTGATCGAAATGCTGATGGATATTTTTGGGTACGATAACCGAAAAGCATACGACATGGCGTGTGAGGTCGATAGCAAGAAGCGGGTTATCGTGGATACGACACACAAGGAGCGGGCGCAACTGAGGAAAGAGCAGATCGAGTCGTACGGTGCAGACTGGCGGATGCCGCAATGCAAGGGATCGATGTCGGCAATGATTGAACCTGCCGATAACCACAATTAGCGCACTACTTCTTCTTTCGTCTCGTCGGCTCAGCTGACATCGGGTCTTCAGGCCAGTAATGTTTCGGATAGCGCCCGCGCATTTCTTTCCGCACATCGGCGTATGCGTTGCGCCAGAAACTTGCAAGGTCTGCAGTAACTACCAACGGGCGCTGCGCCGGCGAAAGAAGATGCAACAGCACTTTTACTTTTCCCCCGACAACAGCCGGTGACTCCGACTCGCCAAACATCTCCTGCAACCGTACAGCAAGAATCGGTTCTTTACCGGAAGAATAATCCAATGGAATGTGTGACCCTGTCGGGACAGTGATATGCATCGGTGCCACTCGGTTCAGAAGTGTTAGCTGAACATACGAGAATTGCGCGCTGATGATTTTTGTCAGATCAAGCTTCGCGAGATGTGCAGGACGTGTAACGCCGTTCAGAAACGGACTCAACCATCCCTCAAGAGTTGCCAGTAAATTCTCATCACTGAGATCAGGCCAGTCATCTGGAACAAATCCCCCGAGGCGAAGCCATTCGCTTCGTGAACGTATCGAAAGAGATTCCTTACTCCACGGCAGCGAGATCAATCCCATCTCACGAATTCCAACAATCATTGCCGCACGAATCTTCGACTCGTCAGATGTGAGAGATGTTTCCGAAATCACGATAGCGCCGAGTTTCGTAACACGCCGCGCTACTACGGCTTGCTCACGACTGCTCCACTCTACCTGATCATGAGTTTCCAGTTGGGCGACAAACACAGTGCGGATATCCTCCTCTTCAATCCCTTCTGCCAGAAAGATTTTCACTTCGCTCGCAACTCCATCAACATCTCCAACCGCTAAAAATTCCTTGCGGCTCAACAGACTGCGTTCGGGAAGTTGCCCCAACGTTCCGCTCGCAAGCTGATACCGTTCGCCTCTCCGTTTTGCAATCCGCTCCGGGTACGCAAGAGCGAGCAAAATGCCCGCCCTTTCATCCGACGTTAGGCTGTACGAAACACCAATCATCTTGCATAGTCTTTTTGTTTGAGCAAGAGCCCGCGCACGCGCAAGTTGATCCGTTCCGCCGCCATTGCGCAACGTGTGCAGTCGGGAATGTACATCAATATCATTATCGCGAGTTCCCCGAAGCAGATCACGCTCTTCAAGCAATGCGGCAACTTCACAGGCAAGGGCACCGAGTCCGAGTTCTTTTGCTTTCAGCATCATATGAGAAAGTCTTGGATGAACGGGAAGATCGGCCATCGCAAGACCGTGTGTCGACAGCTTGCCGTTCAGATCAAATGCACCAAGTGATTGCAAGAGACCGCGAGCCTGAGCAAGATGTGCCCGCGGCGGAGGATCGAGAAACTTCAAACCTTCACCCTCCGGTGCGCCCCAACGTGCAAGTTCAAGCGCAAGCGGTGCAAGGTCCGCCGAAAGAATTTCAGGAGGGCTGAACTGAGGCAACGCCGCATGTTGTTCCTCCGTCCAGAGTCTGTAACAAACTCCCGGTTGTTCGCGACCTGCGCGGCCGCGACGCTGATCGGCAGATGCTTGCGAGACCGGCGTTGTTACCAATCCGGACATTCCGCGACGAGGATCGAATCGTGAACTCCGGGTCAGCCCCGCATCAATCACAATGCGCACGCCGTTGATTGTCAGGCTCGTCTCCGCAATGCTGGTGGAGAGAATTATTTTCCGGATTCCCGGCGGCGCAGGCTCCAGCGCATTCTGCTGCTGTTTGGGCGGACTTTCACCGTACAGTGAGTGCACAACCACATTGCCCGGCAATCCCTCATCCCGCAACAATGCCTCAACATTTCGAATTTCCCTCTGACCCGGAAGAAATACAATAGTGTCTCCGCTTTGGTCCCGAAGAACTTTCTTTAGAGTCGATGCGACGGCAGATTCAATTTTTCCAACATGCTGCTGACTCGGGTAAATTGTTTCAACAGGAAAATTTCTTCCCGTACTTTTCACAACAGGCGCATCGTTCAGGAGAATGGAAATTGCATTCGAGTCGAGTGTTGCGGACATGATGACGATTCGCAGGTCGGGACGAAGATGACTCTGAACGTCAAGCGCCAGCGCTAATCCCAAGTCTGAATGAATATTCCGCTCATGAAATTCGTCGAAGATAATTGCCCCGACGCGAGGAAGTTCCGGTTCGTGTTGCAGCAGACGCGTGAGTATGCCTTCTGTAACAATTTCCACACGCGTCTCCGCGCTCACCTTCGCATCACCACGAATGCGGTAGCCTACCGTGCCGCCGACTTTTTCGTTGAGTTGAGTGGAGATGAATGCCGCCGAACGCTGTGCCGCCAGCCGCCTCGGCTCCAGCATGATAATCTTCTGATCCCTCAGCCATGAAGCATCCAGCAATGCAACCGGTACGCGGGTCGTCTTTCCTGCGCCCGGCTCGGCGCACAACACTACTGAGGAATGTGTTGAAAGCTGATGAAGAAGATCGGGGAGAATTTTTTCTATCGGTAGAGAGGGCATTAATTGCCGTGAGACAGTGACCGAAAAATATTGTGTATGAATATACGCAACGTGGGCCACGAAGGAAGGGGGGACTAATTTCCAAAAATCCATTCAGGCGGGATGAGATCATTCAACTTCTCCCGCATCTTCGGCGGAAGAGATGCAGAACCGATCTGATACAATGCGTTCGTCCAGCCAAAACTTCGCGGGTAGTTTTGTAGCCGTAATTCTTCAGTCCCTGCCACGCGAGAATTTAATGCGGCGCCAAGTTGTGAAGAAGATCCGGGTATTGTGCCGGGCAATTGTACGATGCCTAATTGGAATGAAACCGATGAATGGCGGGCTTGACGACAGTGTTGCACGCGAAACATCTGCGCGTGTGAGGTACTGCCATAAGGCGCATCTTGTCGATGAGCAACCCGCATTGTTCGCAGCAGCCATACTCCCGCTGCTTGATTCGTTCCAACGCTGCGTTCAGTTGCTCAACCAACTCCGCCTGATGTGAAGCTTGTTGATTGGTGGGACCGCTTGTCTGTAAAATTTCAAGTTCCTTCAGGGCTTCCTCACGCAGACCAAGTATGAGCGCCTTGTATACATCCAGGTCTTCCGACACATAGCGCGGCTTGTGAAAACGCTTGGGAACCAATGTGCGGCTTCCTGTATTTTTTTTTCGGCCTCGCCGGGTCAGTCGATCGTTTGCCATGTTTAGTCCTCCGCAGATAGTGACAGTATTCGGAACCATCCCCACAATTGTCTATGCCATTGATTCCCGGAGCAAGGACACATCTCTACTTTTACAAACAAGATATTGGA
>JBBRUI010000200.1:0-8428 GCA_038247945.1 Bacteroidota bacterium
CGCTTTCTTCCACCCCAGGATCAGAGACAACAAGAATCCTCGATGCCCCCATATTCCGGGCATGACGACCAGCAAGCTCCAAGCAACCTTCCCCGTAGACAATTTCCGGTGCGAGAAACTTTCTCAAATTGAGAAAAAGATCTGTTTCCATGAGCCTGCCTCCACTACTACGTTATTCTTCTACCACAATTATTTTTCATCACGATGTGGGTTCCGTCGGCTTATACAGTAATAATAGAAGTATATGAGATAAGCCTGTATCTGTCTATAAATCGTATCGGATGACACTGTTCCAGTAAAGCACGGTGAGTTAAAACAAATGATAAAAGAATCCATAACCCCTTGAAAACGGGAAGGGCCAGAGTCACTATCGACTTATTTCGCTTGTACCTCCATCGTTGGCAGAATTCCCCCACGCCTTTTCCGCTTCTGGTGGTTTATACTGCTTCCAAAGAGTTGATTTCTCGAACGTAAGATTAGTGGCTCCAAAGGAATTGAAACACCCTAACTATCCGGTCCTGAATTGGTTAAGCTAGGGATGTCGAAAATCGGTTAAGAGCCTTTTTAGAGGAGCTGTGTAAAAGCCTGTACTAACTTTAGCGTCGTTTGCATAAACATACCCTCGATTAACATTTCAACAAGAGTAGATTTCCATTGGCACTCCTCGGTTTGATAGCACACCTCGTAGATTTTTCCTTCTCCTGGATAAGGTATCCCCACCAAATACATAACAAATGCTGCTAAAAGATTTTGGTCTCTGGTTCAAAAAAGCTGCTTTCCGAAAGTCAAGATATTTCCAATCTGTTTTTCCAGGCTTATAGATGCATGAACTTTCGTAAAGCGTCGAAGAATCGTCAGTCAGTAGGCCATCCGAATTGATCTTTTTTTGAAATTTTAAACAAGGAGATCACGAACTGAAGCAAAAGGGCATCCTGTTTCAGCAGCTCTCCTCACCTTGGCTTCAATGACCTCGATAAATGATAGCCTTGCCCTAAGCATTTCAGAGATGTCGAGGCCATCCATGCATATGGTACGTTTTCCCCTTCCGAAAGATTGAAGTCCTTCGCCTGAAAACCCACTACTACTAACGAACAAACCACGTGACCATGCTGCCTTTTCTCCCAGCTTTCCCTCAAAAGTATGTAGGTCTGCAACACCCGTAGGAAAATTCTGCCACTTAGCTTCAAGCAGATAAGTGTCGTTATGAACGACAAAACTACCGTCGATTTGTTCACCGATCAAACGGAATGATGCTCTCGGTAGGAGATCGTATGCGTCAAATAATTCCTTAAGAAACTTCTCAAATTCATATCCACGTTTTTGAGGTGAAAATGACGTGACTTCGATCAATCTGGAAGTTAGCCGTTTCGACACTTCGACACTTCGATACTTAATTGGCTTATATCGCAATTATTTTTATGAGAAGGATTACTTGGGCCGGCCCCAAGGTTAGCTAAAATACTCTGTATCAAATCCTGCGATGTATCAGAGATTGGAGTATTCGAATATATTTCCCACCCTTCAATGAGACCTTTAAAGAGTCGTATAAGTTGCTCATCTGTAGCAACTCGCCAGAACGCTCGCATTCTATTGGCTTTAGAACCCGATCCGTAATCATAACGAGAATCATAGATTTGAATACCGACAACTTCGCGAAAGAACTCCTCGAATGTGCGGTTAGAGAAGTCAAGTACATAACCGGTCCCCATGCCTAGCTCGCGTTCTAATTTTTGCTTCTCAATGTGTGTGAGGTTTTCCATTGCCGGAATTTACAATAATGTGATTTAGCGAACAGTGGCATCGTATAAATCTCCCCTGGGGGATATACGAATGAGAGCTTAAGTGTTTATAATAAGAGTCAACATATTTCCCCTAAAGCTTGACTCGCTCTTTTTCTCCTTTCATAAAATTAGACATAAGGGAGCGCCAAACGGTAGTACATTGTCTGAATCAACATCAGATGGTTGCATGAATAGTTACCACTAACTATTCGACATAACAATTATATAATCTGTAAAATCCGATTCTTACTTGTAGTGCGGTTGTCGTATCAGGCAAAAGAATAATATTTTACGGTCAGACATAACCGATCGGTGTGTAAAGTTATGCAACATTTTAACAAAGAGTCAATTCAGTCAACAGACAAAACTCCCGGCCGTTGGCAGGTATTTTTTTTGGTGGCCATAGGTATTTTCATGGCCACTCTGGACGGATCCATAGTCAATATTGCGGTGCCGACCATCATGAAGGAGATGCAGGTGTCGGTTGCCTCAGGGCAGTGGGTAGTGATGATCTACTTACTGGTGGTAACTTGAAAGTCGGATAAAGCGTACACTATTTAGTATCCACTCCCAAGTACTTCAAGAACAGCCTGTCTCTGGCCACTGATTCGGTGGACCATCGATAGCTGCCCATGACAGTCTGTACCTTTGTGGTTTCAATGCAGTCGAACCAATCCAGGATCTGAGCGAGAGAGCGTTGTGCAAGCCAGTTTTCCAGTTTCTTTTCGAGCTTGATAAGTGATTTGTTTTTTCCGGGTTCTTTTTTCCTGAGCTTGGCCTGTACTTCCTTTATTTTTTTCGTCAGGAAACAATGATAGCCCAGCGAGACAAATTGTGTGAATTGTCTTCCACGCAGATTGTCCGGGTACCATGTGCGCGGTCGAGCACCGTCGAGCCTCCCTTTTTGCACGGCAAAGAGTTCTTCGATTTTTTCACGCAGCCGATAATTTTCAAGTGCTGTAAATGTGTCCATAGCCTGATTACTGACAAGGGCGAAATAGCCAAAGTACTTCTTTGCTTCGGTAATGGCTTTGTCGTTGAATCCCACTTTCAGCTGCCCCCCACGCCCCTTTCTGGAGCAGGTCAGGTACTTGTCTGTTTTCTTTTGCGCTGATTCCGTGAACTCAGTTTTTCCCTCTTCTATTTGCGCTTTCAGTTCAAGCAGGTCTTTACGGAAAGCGAGTTCTTTCTTGGCTTTATTGTCGGGTGAATAGTAAACATGCACATACAGACGGCGCGAGATCGTTTCTTTTTCACCGGCGACCATGCCGTTGCGTGATCGCTGGCGTGGCCGGGTGAACTGGTGCATTCTGGGCGAAGTTGCTCCGCAGATTGATGGGTCGAACGGACAAGTGCTGGACATACCCGCAAGCGTTGGGCGGAGCGCATCAACTGTCTCGCGGACCCAGATAATATTTGGATCAACCAGGGTCAGAAACTTCACATTGCGCAAGGCGAATTCCATCATGTTCCTCTGGCTGTAGTAGCCGTTATCGGTGATGATCAGAGGATTTTTCAAATTGAAACATTTGAGTTGTGTCAGAGTGTTTTCAATGGAAATGACATCCGGGATATTACCGGGTTGCTTAGCGAAGGCCATTGGTTCGCAAGCCTTCACCGAATACAAGGTCAAAAGCTTGATCGTATTGAGTCCGTCGCCATCCTTGTTGAACCCCTGCCGTGCCTCCGATTGATTTTCAGAGTAGGTAGAGATAGTTGTAGAGTCAAACGCCAGCACGGGAGACTCTCCCAGGCGTGCCGCCCGAGCTGAAAAATAGCACTGAACGCCTTCTTCATTGCGGCCAACATCCTTAAACAGGTTGCCATACACGTCTTCAGTGATCCCTTCACTATATGGAAGGGGGTGCATCACCTGCCAACTCTCAAGTCGCGGCAGCGTGTTGCCACCGGAACCGATCCAGTAGCGTGCGATAGAAAGCATCTTTGCTGCATCACCCTCGCTGAATGAAGCACGTACATCATCATCAATGCCGGAAACCTTGCCCACCCATTCCAGGATGTCCGTAAGGCCGGTATGCTGACGTGTTGCATCGGCAATGCCTCCTTCGCCTTTGTGTTTTTTCGGACGAGTCGGCACAATTTCTTGTGTTCCCGACTTGATTTTTCCCTTGAGCTTCTGACTAACCGTATAGGTCTTTCTGGTCTTTTCGTCGTAGGCCGTAATCCGTTTATAGATGTAAATATCGCCATTCGGACGCTTCTCACGCCGTTCGCCGACGTGAGTTTTTCCTGTTATTGGTTTAGCCATGTATAAACTCCTCTTTAAAATGTACGCATAAACTTAATACGTGCACGCATAAAAGGCAAGAAAAAAGCACGGTTTTTCAACTATACCGTGCTTATGGAGTTGTTTTTTGGGCTTAAAGTGTGCGCTTTACCCGATTTTCAGGGTAAGAAGCACAAGAAAATTATTTCTAATTCACTAATCAGCTTTCCAGAAATCCTCTTTCGCGGCGCCGCACTTAGGGCAGACCCAGTCTGCGGGGACGTTCTCCCAAGCGGTTCCAGGCTCAACGCCATTCTCGTAGTCACCTTCGGCCGGATCATAGATGTATCCACAAGGACATTCCCATTTCTGCATTGTTTTCTCCTTTTTGAGTGGCTGAGAGATTATGCGCATTACAGGCACATAAAAATAAATTCTTGAATAGGACAGTTTACTGTAAAAAGATTATCCTTAGTAGGAATGATTGTTATCGTCAACAAAATTCATTCCTGCTCATTGGCTTCTATAGGGTATTCCCTGTCATATCTTGGGGATGGGCTTGCAATTTTTTATGGTAACTTTTCCCTGAAGAAGATTTCCTTTGGAATATTCTGTGAAAATACAGGAGTTTGTGTCTGGATCAAAGTTCTCAATCCATAGGTTATCATCTTTCCAGGTGGCACCAATATGGTATTGGCCTGCTGGAACTGTAATCGTCATCACTCCACCGTAGTGCTTGACAAAAATCTGTTGAAACCGGAAAAAATATGCCCCCCAGCCGATAAGAAGAACCACCAGAGCGAGGATTGTGCCTATTTTCCACTTGTCGTTTTTCGCACAGATGGCGAACAGTGCAGCCGCAAAAAGGATTACAGCAGTCCAGTATAAATAGGTGATCATAGTCGTACTCCTTTGAAATGAAAAGTTTTACTTCGCTATCGCTGGGTGTGCAGGGTGTCATGAAATCTTTAAGGCAGCAAGGCGAAGCTTGTTATAATCGTATCCAAAATCTTCCGATGACGGGAATGACCTCAAGTATGTACAGTCCCCCGTGCAGCAGTGCCGGAATAGACGTATCCATCGGTCGTGCCATTGCAAGGTGTTTTTTGTTTTCATTGTACTCTACCTAGCTCATTTTCGACTTTTTGACAAATTCTCTTGATTAACTTGTCTATTTTTTGCGAGAATACATTTGAGGTATTTCTTTGCTAGAAGCACGAGTCGGCAGTTTCAACCTATCCTGGGTAGGTTTGAGCCGTCACCTGCATGATTCGTTGCTGAATTTTACTAATGATTTGCAAACAGGAGGATTGAAATGGCCCAAGACGCGACAACAGAAAAGGAGGGTACAGGGTTTAAAATTTTATATCAGATACTGGCAACCATGTGCATTATTGCCCTCATTCCCATTGGTGGTCTCTGGTATATCAGTATTTACAAATCAAGACACGACTGGAGCGCCAATATTCTCCAGAATCTGATGAATAGCACCGAGAGTCTTACCCGGAGTGTTGATGACTGGACCATGATGAATCTGCGGGTTTTGGAACAGAACGCCGACACGCCAGCTATTCAGAGTATGCAAAGTGATAAGCAGAACCCGGTCTTGAAAACAATGGCTGAAACGTATGATTGGGTCTATCTGGCCTTCACCGTACTGCCCAATGGCGAGAATATAGGCCGAAGCGATGGAAAACCGCTGACATTTTATGGTGATCGTGACTACTTCAAGCAGGTGCTCGCCGGCAAATCGCTTGGTCAGCAGGTGCTTCTCGGTAAGACTTCGGGAAAACCCGCCTTCATCTTGTCCAAGCCGATTCAGGGGGAAGGCACCAAAATCCTCGGAGTCATAGCCATCGCTATGTCACTTGAAGATCTTTCGAAAACTATCACCAAGACCAGGATTGGCAAAACGGGATTTGCCGTGCTGCTCGACGAGAACAATCGCCTCATCGCCCATGGCAATGGTGACGTCTCATCAGAGCTGCAGGATCTCAGTTCTCATCCTGCACTCCACCGGCGCAATATATTCGATCTTAACTCCTTTGTTTTTGAAGAAGACGGCAAAAAGATTGTCGCCTATACCAAGAAGACCCAACAAGGCTGGACCCTCATCGTCCAGCAGGACTACCAGGAAGCCTACGCTGCTGCCAATGAAACACAACGTAATGCGATCATTCTGCTGTTAACGACCCTTGTTTCTGTGCTGATTATCGCCTATCTCCTTGCTCTGCGGCTCAGTACACCAATTCGCAATCTGACTGCTATTGCCGAGGAAATAAGTCGGGGAAACCTAAGTGCCGAGATAAAAGAGACGGAACGCAGTGACGAAATCGGTGCTTTGGCACGGGCAATTGAGAGGATGGGTGTCAGCCTGCAGATGGCTTTCGACAGATTACGAAAAAGGTAGACTATTATGACTCAAGAATATATTCCGTTCGCGCAAATTGTATCTGCTTTAACGAAATTATGTGAAAAAAGAGTTACCGGGAACCTGTTTATCGCCACGAAGGCAAATCGCAGTGCTCAGCTGATACTTGATAAAGGGAAAATCGTCTTTGTCTATTTCTTTAACAAGCGGGGGGAGGAGGCGCTGGAGCTTATGTCGACAATTCGTGCCGGTCGATATCGATTCCAGGAAGGTACCGTTTCCCGCCGTATGCCTCTGCCTGCTACCGAGGCAATTATCCAATCCCTCAGCAGCGGGCAGATACTTGCCGCGAAAAACGTCAGTGCCCCCATCTCGAGCGATCCGGGCCTCAGTCAAGAACAACAAGACACACTTGAGGCCTGCCTGGCCGGATTTATAGGTCCGATGGCGGGTTTGATCTGCGAGGATCATTTCGGGGGAGGCTCCGACCTTCAGGCGGTTATTGATGCGCTGGCTGCCGAAATACCATCTCCCGCGCAGGCACAAAAATTCAGGGCGATGGTCATGGAAAAACTTGGTTGAAAGACCTTGCGCAGTGTAACCAGGAGCATCACCGACGCTCCGGTTACACTGTCTGCTCTCGCCAATCGATTATACCAATGGATTGCGGATCATCTGAATATGAGGAATACCATCTTCCTCGTACCCTTCCGACGCAATATCAAAGCCGAAATTCTCATAAAATTTAATAAGATATTGCTGAGCGGAAATTGTAACAGCTGACTTCGGGTATAATCCGTCAATCCAGTGCAGGCACCTCGTCATCATTTCTTTACCATGACCTTTTCCTCTCATATCGCGACGGGTGACGATTCGACCGATAGCTGGTAAGCCATTATGTGTTCGAGGAGGCAGTATCCGAAGATAGGCAACTGGTTCCGATTGTGTATCGCTGTCGTCCCAGCCCAGCAGATGGTGGGCGTTTTGGTCCTGTCCGTCACAATCCTGATAGACACATTGTTGTTCAACGACGAAGACCTCTTGCCGTAATTTGAGAATCGCGTATAGCTGAGCTGTTGTGAGCTCCGCAAAGGTGAATAATTGCCATCTCGTTGCCATGTCGTTCCTGTTGGGTACATCGTATTGGTAAACGACTCCCGCCTGAAGCGGACGCTTGCTGTATTAAATATTGTGATTACCACTAAACCTCAGTTATATGGGGATATGAGGTGCCCTTTTCACGGGACGCCATAAACCCATCCCTGGGGGCTTGACCGCAGCCATCCAGGCTGCGGAACACCCGTACAAAGGGCACCTCATATCCCTCTGGACCTTCTAAGCTGAACTTTACTGGTAATCACATTAAATATTGGTTACCAACTGTACGAAAAAAATGATAAGCTCGTTAATCCGGCTAAGATTATCCGTTACCTTGTTCATTGGAAAGAAAAATAGGGTGTTTTCGCCATTTTCTTGTCTCAGCAGCGACCGGGATATGTTAGAGGCTCTTCGGCATACATACCCATTGCACCGGATGAACCTTAAAATTTGGAAATGGTCAGTATCGGTCGCAGGCTGTATATCAAGGGTGACGATCTTGACACAATGCTTTATCATGCGGCTCAGGCAAGGTATAAATGCAGGGCATGAAATGGTGATGCCGTGGAGATCACCGTTTAACAAGTCGGCAACATGCTCCAGGGTCAAATAACCTGAAAGGCTCTGAGATGGAATCTGGTCGCGGTTATAATGAGAGGAACGGGTAATGTGTACCCAGATGGTATAGTATCGCCCGACAATAATAAAAAACGATCCTAAATATAAAAAATATCCCATGATACGAGCAACTCTAGCTTTACTGGCCAGCATTTTAACCGCGGTGCAGGCTTTTGCCATCTACCTCCAGGGGCAGACACTTTGTTTTAATAGTGGTTGTGCTATTGTCGACAGTCTGACAACCGTGTCCCCTCTTTACTTCAATCTTGCCGGATTTTTGTTTTTCCAGGCCCTTTTCTGGTGTCTGCTATGGGGGCGGGACGGGTCCGAGCA
>JBBRUI010000201.1:0-8405 GCA_038247945.1 Bacteroidota bacterium
CGCACGACACCATACTAGCGCTCATTACCCGGCACCTCACCAGACTTCTACCAACCTGAAATCCCGGCCTCCCAGTCATGGTTTCCGAGAGCGGGAAAGAATCTGTTTGTTGAAGGTCCGGGGGCGTACGTGCTCGGAACTCCCACAGGAAAACGAATGAACTGTCCGTAGTACTGCCCGACTTCATTATCCCACGACGCAACACTTGTGTTATTCGGCGTGTAGTTATTATCACCGGTCGTAAAGACAAGATCGGGATTCCAACTTGCGATGAGGTTAGCAACAGTCTGAACCGGAGTTCCCGTGCCATAGTCTCCGACACAAGCAATTTTTATCTGTGACTGAGAAAAGGAAACAGAAGAGAAACGAACCAGCAGCAGCACAACACCGGCGAGATGAGCGAGGGATCTCATACAGGGGAGAAATGAGTTATTAAGCACAGAATGGGTTCAGACCAAAGCGCATACACATTACTTCGTAGAGGCGGCTCGGGGGAACCGCGAGTTGGAATAAAACTGCACAATGTCAGTGGACTTCACAAGGGCGGGTTTACTTCTGCAACTACAACAGGCCTTTCACAATATTTTCGAATTCTCCCTTGCTCATGAAGCCAACATGTTTCCGCGCCACATTACCTTGTTTGTCGACAATAAACGTTGCGGGAATCGCATCAATGCCGCCATACGCCTTGGCCAAATCTCCATCACCAATAACGATTGGGTAGCTTATTTTTGAGCGTTCGAGGTACGGCTTCACGACTTGCCATCCTTGCTGATCGAGCGACACGCCCACAATCTCTAGGCCTTTGTCCTTGTACTGTTCGTACACTTCCATGAAGCCGGGAATTTCTTTCCGGCATGGCCCACACCACGTTGTCCAGAAATTTACCGCCACAACCTTGCCCTTCAACTTGGAAAGTTCGAACACCTTCCCGTCTTGCGTCTTCAGTTTGAAATTGGGTGCCTTCTCCGTCTTCGGAAGCATCGGCTGAGCACAAGCCCATTGTCCGACAAACAGAAGCGAGAGAACCGTGAAAGCCAGAATGCTTTTTTTCGTCATCATACAAAATCCTCATGTGCAATAAAACCCATGTACAGTATACAAAAAAAATACAAACAAAATATCATGTGGGCAGATTTTGAAACCTTCCCTTGTAGGGTTCCAACCCCCAAATGTCGCGGAATGTGTTGATGGTAATTCCGATTCGCCACAAAAGTTTTTGGGCATACGATGGAGACGATTGTTGAACGGCCGTAGAATCCGCCCTAATATTGCGGGGATAAAACGTCAGTGTTTCTACTTCTCCGACGCCTTCAAAGGCTTCCGTCCGCCGTTCGGGCGCAAGGCCGTAGAAATCCTTCATCGAATTGTACATCGGATCTGTCATCATAATGTATTCATTTGCGTCAACGGAATTCTTCAACATCCGGTGGACAATAATGACATCGAGTCCGAAAAGTTTTTCGAAACGGGAAATCTTTTCCACTTCAACGTTGCCGGCATGGATCACCTGCTTCAACTGCAGATCGTGCACATGATCGCATGCGTCGCATGAGCAGGTTCGCAGGGAATCTATTGCACGAAGTTCCTTCTTAAATGCAGTGAAGAGATCGACGATCTGCTTTTTCACCTGGGCGGCGACTTTGTCAATATCGTTATTGTTTGCACGCGCATAGAAGAACACAGCATCGCCTTCAAGTTCCGCAACTTTGAGCGGCGGACGTGATGCGGCCATTAACGCCTTGAGCAATCGGACAATAACCTGCTTTGCGTGACTTAACGAAACCGAGTGCTGATTCATGAATTTCGTATAGCCGCTTATGTCGGCTATGAGAAGGATTGTATTGGAGGGTTCAGGCATTCAGAATGTTCGCTCGACTAAGAATTGTGTGATACATACGAATGAGGAGCGCAATCAGATTGCAATGTTTTTTCTATCGCCGTGACTCGGAGGGACGGAGATGACTAGGAAGCTGACATCGGCAGAAGAATCGTTCCGGAACTGATGAGCAATCCCGGGCGGGACTTCGATTCCCTGATGCTTGCTTAGAATAATTGTTTTGTGATCGAACGCCATCGTCGCTTCACCCTCAAGCACAAAGAAAAACTGCCGTGCGCGTTCGTGCAAGTGCCATTGTTCCTTCCCGCCGGGTGATACGCGTTCCTGAATAATGCTGACCCCTTCCTGCTTCAACAAATGCCAGCCGTCCGAGAGGTCCCCCCATTGATAATGTTCCGCGGTATGAATGCTTATCGCGTTCATTGCTATGCTATGCACGATTCAACAAGCGCCGCCTCTGCATCGCGTCGTACCAAAAGTCCGCCGGCTTTTTTCGGATCCCACAACCGCTTCATGCAGCGCAGTTGAGCAGCAATTCCTGCCAGATCCTTTCGCACAACGCAATCCCGGATCGCACGCATTTCTTTTCGCCGGTCATCGCCGGGTTTGTCGATCATAGACGTGCCGCGGTTGTAGACCAGCGATAGAATCGCCCCCTGCACGTCGGGTGGCAACTGTTCCAATCCTGTATATGCCTGCCGTGCCCGTTCGTAGTATACCGGCAAGCTCCTTCTGATGAACACGTCTTCGGCATCGGCGCGACGGATCCTTATGTCTGCAAATTCAGCAACACGGTTCTTTGCTTTATCCTGCCGTAAACCGATCACAGCGCGTAATCGTTCAATCTGCGGACGCGGAAGATAATTGCCCCAATCTGACTCAAACACATCGACGGTCTGATATCCTAAATCGTACCCGATACCGATGGTGATGCCCGAACTCGTGCCGGGCCATTCCGGTTTGTAGGACATTCCCTCGGAGTCGAGAATGAGGCGAATTGCTTTCTGGGAAAAATCAGGCATTGCAACCTCCTGAAAACTATTCAATGATATAACGATGTAAACGGTTTTTCTTTTTTGATCCTTTTACCCTCACCCTAAATCCCTCTCCCGTCGGGAGAGGGACTTCAGACAAGATCTCCACACACACACTCCAAAAACAACGTGCGTTCGGGATTCCGCGTAGTATTCAATCAGCGAAGCAGAACAAGTTTCTTTGTTGCCGTGTAATTGCCCTTGATCATCGGTGCGTTGTCGTATGCTTTTGTCGCTTTCAATTCCAGAAGATATGTCCCAGATGCGAGATTGTTGCCGTTGAATTGTAGACGGTATGTCCCCGAACGTTTCGGTTCATCCAGCAGTGTTGCGACTTTTTTTCCGAGCAGATCATAGACATTCAGCTGTAGATAGAGCGGCGTAGCAGGATCATCCGCCCCGATCGTAAGTGTATACTCGATTGTTGTTTGTGCATTGAAAGGATTCGGATACGCGTCCACCATAACGAATGACGATGGAACCGGCGGACGGATTATTTCTCCCGTGCTTGTCACCGCAGTGATCGAATACTTATACACTCCCTGTCCTGTCGAGTAACCAACCGTATCGTTCAACATGCGAAAGCGATTGACACGAACACCGAACGGTTGTTGAAACCACGTATCTCCCCCGTTGGTCGTTGCATACGTCGGAGAACTGGTGCCCCCTATCCATCCCATGTTTTCGGTCGCAAAGCCGATACCCTGCACATAATATGGGCCGTTAGTGAAACGTTTTTCCTGCCAGGTCATGCCGCCGTCAGTCGATTTCAAAAAATTTACCGTGTCCCCCGTATTTTTCTGGAGTGAAATGTAGCCAACACGACGTGTCGGAAAATTTATTTTCCAGCACCACTCGCCGAGACGCGAGGTCGTATAAAGAGTCCGCCATGTCGTTCCCCGGTCGGAGGTGAACAGAACCCGTCCGCTTGAACTGGAGTTGACCGGACCCGTATGGCCGCACACGATGCCGGAGTCGGGAGTCCAGAAATAAACATCCAGCAGCCCCATAACGAATGCGCTCATGTCGCGGGTTTGCCACGAGTTCCCGCCATCGGAGCTGCGAATAAAAAACGCCGGACCGCGCACTCGTCCCACGCCGTACACAAATGAATCGCCGACTGCCTGCATGCCGCAGACTCCCCTCGGCTTCTGAGGAAAGAAATTATTGTTCGCAGTCCATGTCAGGCCGCTGTTGGTGGTTTGGTAGATGATGTTCGTGTCAACAGCACCGCCGAATTCTTCCGTGCCGAGGTTGCCTGCCCAGCCACGCATCGAGTCTGCGAACGTTATGCAGCGAAAGTATATCTTGTCCGCCGGCGTGCCGTGATCGAATTGCTTCAGCCACGATGAGCCGCCGTTCGTCGTTCGCCAAATCTGCCCGATGCCGTTGGCAACCCAGCCGACATTCGGGTTGATGAACCACGAATCATCCTGACGTGATGAGCTGAGAAACGGAGCGTTCGGAAGCGTGCGCCACTGCGGAGTTTGTTGAGCAAAGGATTTGTTGGATGAAAGCAGAAGAAAGAAAAAGATGCAAAGATGTTTTAGCATTCGAGTGAACATTCCGGGAAGTAATTGGGCGAGATTGCTGTAGTAAAATAGTCAATCAGACGGGAAGGTGCAATGAGGTCCCGTCATTCCCGCATGCTGTTAGCGGGAATCCAGTCAAGGATTCCAATTCTGGATTCCCGATAAGAGCGTTCGGGAATGACAATCTTAAGCATGAGTATCAGATCGTTTCATAAACCCAGCTGTTTGCGTATCAATGAACAGAGCGAATTTTTAATTTCGATATGACGTGGAACAGGAGCGGCTTTTCGAGTGACAGGATTGAACCAAATATCGTGGCGTTTGCCGTTTCGCTTAAGATAGCATCCCGCTTCCTTAAGCTCATTAAGGAAACTTGACGTTTTCAGGAAGCGAACTCGACTGTAGTTGTTAGATAGTCACTAACGGGAATATTCGATTGCGATTCTTCCATCATCAGGCGATATACTTCTTCGACGTTCTCAACAAGGTCTTTTAAAGTTTCTCCCTGACTAAAGACCGAAGGCACTTCGAGTAATCGACCCACATACCAACCATCGTCCTGCCAGTAGCAGAGAGTGAACGTTCTTTCTTTACGGATGCTCTCCATATCGCTCCTCCTTCTATCGAATTTTTGGAAATCCAACAACTTACATCATTCACAATATAGCTAACGGTAATCGGGGTGTCAAACTTCACTCGTACCGCAGTGATTCGACTGGATCAACCGAGGCGGCTTTCCGCAGGGAAAAATCCCGCCAGCAACTCAATGAGCGCGGTCTCCAAAGCAATAAACAGATTGATAAACAGGAAAGAACCTTCAGGCGAGATTCAACGGAGATTACATTCAAACGCGCTGATTGTTACGCCTGCCGGTATGGTAGTTAGACTACTGTGAGGTGGGTTTCGTTTCGGAAAATATTGGGAGGAGAATTTTGCTGAAGAAGACTCTTGGTTTAGCTGCAGTCTTACTACCAGTCTTTCTTTAGCATCAGCTCCTGTATCCTGTACGCGTGAAACATCTCGTGCAATAGCAGGTGTACTCTTCATGCTTCGCCGTCCTTTGCCACTCCCCTTCGGACAACTCCCTCAAGCGCTCTACCAGCCGCGCACGCTCTCTCACGTAGAGGTCAAGTGCTTCGTCCAGGTCAGTGTTTAGTAGTGACCCGGCCTCCTCGTCTGCGGATGGCAGCATAGACTTTATGTAGGGCTCAGGATCAGACAGCATCAACTCAAGCCGTGATAGGTAGGAAGTGTCTGCTGTAGATATATGGCAAGCATGTTCGTGAGCGGACCACTTAGCGGGGCTGGGACGGCGCTTTAGATTCTGCGGCGGCATTTCGCCAACGAGGCCGATGATAATACGAGGGGCGGATTGTAAAGTAGCTATCAAAGTCAGCGCATCATCCATAGCATCATCCAAGATTGATTATGACGGTAAGGCGCCTAACGATTTCTATGTTCAGTTTCCTCGGTCGTCACGGCAACCGGAACCCGCAGCGCGCCGTGACGAAACCTTGAAGGAAACCGTTAAGTTCTGTCACGGCGCGCAGGTCATACAGGTTGCCGTGACAGCCAAGAACAAGACTGTATGGCTATGATTGATTTATTTTTATGTGGCATTAAATTTATCTTCGCTCAAATCTGTTCGCTTGTTCTGGATTCGACAGACTTTATCGTTTCACAGATAAGTTGTGGTCGAATCAAAATCCCGCTGGTTTATGGCGGGGAGCCGCTGGTGAGGCAGCAGGCAACTGCCTGTGGTTTCTAAGGAGAAAGCCAATTGATAAAGAGAAGCATAATAAGCCCCGCGCCGGAACCTATCCCAGCTATTAACCCCCAGTTGATTTGTGAACTTGCCTGCACGACTTTCCTATCCCAATCGGCCTTTGCACGCTGGTATGCTTGTCGCGCCGCGTCCGGTAACTGTTCTTTCGGCGCCAATTACCGCTATGAATGTTTTCATACTCTGCCTGACTGTGTGAACGTTCATTTCTTCGCCTGCTGCCTAACGGACTGGAGTTAAGCTGCGTTGCAACGTTCCAGCACGGTGGATTAAGTTTGTAAATTGCTGAAAACTACTTCTATCGTAAGTTGTCATTTGAAAACTCAACATTTGCAAACTTGGAGCGAACGCGGTTGCAACGTCAGCTTGAACGACTTGTTAGGTTGCCAAATTTTATCTTTGAGTTGTAAACCATACCAATTGGGAGTTGAGCAATCTTGGTATGAGATCAATCGTATCTTTGCAAAGTATAACATTCTCGGTATTTGTAATTTGATTGTCTTTGTAATACGGAAAAGTAAATCCATTCATAAGTTGAAGACTTTCATTGTTTCGATCAACACGAAGAATTGGAAATCTCTCTCCTTGTTGTTTTGCGTCAACAGCACCAGCAAACAAAACAATCCTTGTTGGATGCGAAACGTGAAAAACACTGAAATAATTACCAATCAAGTGAATTGGTTCTAATACCTCGTTGTTTCCCGTAAAAAAGTTTCTAAGATGATTAATCAGTTGATCTAAAAGACTAATCTCAAGATCATTTGAATATATTCTTCTGATAAACATTTCGGCTTCTTGATCCATCTGTGTTTCCCTCTACCTAAATTTTTTAAAGGCAACCTAACTACTGATTATACTGCAAGTATTATTAGCAGCATATCCTGCCGAATCCGACGTGATATACCGCCTGGATATTCCGTGCAGTTCGGAATATCTAGCTTGAAGAGAATGGAAAATGATGTATCGAAAAGACCTAATGGGATGGCCTGTTCTGCGCGCCAGAACTATTTCAAGTTAGCTACCGGATACGGAAGAGTCAAGCGCATATAAACCCTCGTTTGCAATTCACTCGTTTGTGCAGTATCATCTTACCAGAAACCAACTCTTCTACGTTACTAACACAACATTTTCCTTGACTCTTCAACAGGTTCTTCCTACGTTTAACCCACGCTAAAGTTTGTTCCCCCCTATTATTGTCCGAAAAGGAAACCCCATGCCAGAATCCAAGCAACCCGAAGGTAGAAAGGTCACGGTAAATTTTCGCAAGTCGCCAGACTATCGTATCTTTTCGGCAACTGACATTTGGGGAGGCCCTACGGCAGATGGCTCGGCAGTATTCTTTCACATGACAATAGATCATTTCCCTACACCGAGCTATCAAACCTTTGCGGCAAATGAACAAGGACAAGTCAATCTTGGCGATGTGAAGGAGACGATAACAGCAGGAGATATAGAGAAAGAACTTCTTTGCGGGGTGATGTTAACACCTGACGTAGCGATTAAGGTGGGCAACTGGTTAATCACGCGTGGCACTGAATTAAAGGGACATCAAAAATGAATATAGCAATGGAATTTACAGAGGGAAGCAGCGTTGTGAATCCAACTATTGACATTTCAGAAATAGGGGTTACTCCAGAGGATAAACACAAGCCAAGTTTTGTATTTACACCCGATGGGTCGGACAAGCTTTGTATCGAAATAGTCCGTCCAATTGTTGATGCCAAAGGCGCTTTGCGTCCAGAAACCCTTCAGAAATATGATATCCATTATGAACGACATGCCGAACTCTTTGGCGAGGAATTCTTAGTTTCGCATGACGGGGACCAAATTTCGATCTTCAATTGCGCATGGCCATATTCAGGTCACGGAAACAATCTAAACGAAGCAATCTCGGACTTGCATTCAACAATCAGACACATGAAAGACCATTATGCTCATGTGTCAATAGATCATCTTGACGGGCGCGCTGTCCTGTTCAGAGACTACATCCTCTCTCTCAACGCATAATCCCAACACACCCGACTTTATGGAACTCAAGCGGACGGATATTGTCAAAAATATCCTCAGCAAGGGGTTCGAGCCCGATTCACGCCCAAACCCAGATCACGATTACTACTATTTGAAGTACAAAGGAAAGGAATCGCATATCTTTGTGAAAATTTCGCGGGGAAAAGAATATCGTGAATACAGAGAACCCGTCCTAAAAATCCAAGCAA
>JBBRUI010000202.1:0-8391 GCA_038247945.1 Bacteroidota bacterium
ACACCACACCACACCACACCACACCACACCACACCACACCACACCACACCACACCACACCACACCACACCACACCACACCACACCACACCACACCACTTGTTTTGTAAGCGAGCCATGAAAGACAGGGTTTCATGAGCGCGCCAAGTACTCATACTCCGAAAAATGTTTGAGGAGGTGTTTGTATGAAGAAGTATGCCTTTCTGCTCTTTCTATTGTTGATAATTGCATGTAAGGAAACGCCGCCCGAGCCGTCCCCAACGGCAAAAGACCCGCGGATGTACGCGTGGACTGTTGATACACTGAAGTACCCGGGAACCTTTCAGACATTCATGCAGGACATTTGGGGAACCTCACCAAACAATGTGTATGCTGTTGGAGGAACGGATATTGGAAAAGGGATAATGTTTCACTTTGACGGACAACGATGGGAACCCCTGCGACTGGTAACGACTGAAGGCGGAACAATTCCCGTTGGAATTGACTTGCATGCCATACATGGTTTCAGTGCTATTAACATTTTTGCGGTTGGTGAGAGATATTATTATGATCCGCTCACCCAACAGTTCTCTGACTCAAGCCTGATAATACATTACAACGGAACTCAATGGTCTGAAGTCTGAAGTCCGGATTCCGCGAGGCAGACTGTTGTATTCAGTCTTCGGAACTTCACCTACTGATGTTTGGGCGGGAGGTCATAACGGGAGCCTTTATCATTTCAATGGAGCAACTTGGTCGAGAATGGGGTTTGACTCTACCTCTGCCTTGGTAAACATCTCAGGCTACGGATTGAATACCTATGCTATCGTGCAACGCTCGGTAGATTTCTCCCCACCAGATTCTGCTTTCTATTTTTTTTATGAATTTTCCGGAAATACTTGGGTTGTCAGAGATGCCTTTATCATAACGCCTCAGAGTACTTTTTGGAAATTCGGCGGATTCAAGTCATGGACTAGTCCAGCGGGCAAACTTTATACGTCCTCGTACGGTGTCTACCTTAGGGAGGGATCTTCGTGGCAACAAATGTTTTACGACAACTGGCCTACACGTGTGCGAGGCTTGAATGACCAAAACATTTTTTCTGTTGGAGATCAAGGGAGAGTATTTCATTGGAACGGCACAGACTGGAAAAAAATAGTTGAACTTGAGAGTGGTTATCACCGGTTCACTTCTGCCTGGGTTCACGAAAATGAAACTTTTATCGTGGGCACAGACGGGAGGTACACGTATATCGCCCACGGCAAATAATGAAAGGAGGGTAGCGTTATGCTTGTAAAATAACCACGGGAGATGGTATAATACCCGTTGTATTGTGAATTGATCTCTTTGTTATTTTGATGCAGTGGTTTTGTTCAACCCGTAAGGGGGTTGTAAGGCGGACAGACATCATTTGGATGGAGTTGACGATGAAGCGCTATTGTATTCTCTGTTGTTGTTTGATTGTTGCATTTGCTTGCAAAAAGGATTCTCCTGAAGAGCCGCCAAAGGAGATCCCAAAAGACCCGCGCACGTACACGTGGACGGTGGATACCATCGCTTACCCCGGTAGCTTTCAAACCACTATGCGGGCCATATGGGGGAGCGCACCTAACGATGTTTACGTTGTGGGTCATAACGAGCGCGGCGGTTTAGGAAAGATGTTTCACTATGACGAGGGATGAGAACACGATGAAACGATTTGTGACAAAACTTTTGCCACCCACATTTGTTGTGTTTTCTTTACTTATCGGTAGCGACTGCAAGAAAGATCCCGTAACACCCATTGATGAAACTCAACCCGGACGAAGAGACTATACGTGGGTCGTCGATACGGTTGTAGCAGGCGGGAACGATATTGCGAGCATGGACGGTGTCTCCCCCACGGACGTATGGATTGCAAGCCCGGCTGGAGACTTTACTCAAACACTTTATCATTTTGACGGGACGCATTGGACGACAGATGGAATCAATCGGCCTCTATCGCCACGCGGTATATATGCCCTCAAATCGAATGAAGCGTGGTGTGTCGGGGAGGAGGGAGAGATATGGAACTATGATGGTCACCGATGGGTACGCCACGTCCAAATCAATGTGGCAGGAAACCCATACCGTTTCTTTAATGACATACGAGGAACCGCATCGGACTTATTTGCTGTAGGGGGATACTCTTCAAACGGGTCCATTTTCCATCCAATGATCTGCCATTACGATGGAAACAGATGGTCACAGATTCAAGCGCAGAACATTTCATCTCAGTTGCTCAGAATAACAGGTTTATCGGATAGGCATTGGCTGGTGCTCGGAGAGCGCAATCAGGAGAATGTTCTGTCTCTAGACACAAGTCAGATTTTTCGATTTGATCGTCAGAACCTCGTGCAGATCTACGGTGCAGTGGCTGGTCGAAGCGGATATGCTTTCCTCTCACAAGTGCAAAACGGCGTCTTCATAGTCCGCGGAAAAAAAATATCTTTTACGAACGGAAATAGCGAAGCAGAGATCCTTACGGTGGATAGCGGCTTGTTTGGAAATGCGGTTGAGGGGCGGACTGTGAAGGACATTCTCCTGCTCATGTTTGACGGCATAGCACACTTCAATGGGTCAGACATTCAATACTTGCACAGATTTGCTGGAAACAACGTGCACATCCGTGCCATCAAGCTATTTGAAAAAAGCGCCTTTGTAGCCGCTTATGATCTGGATAGAAATTTGAATTTGATTTATCGCGGCTATCTACAATGATGAAAGGAGGACAAGACTAAATATTAGAAAAGTGAGGCGCCGGTGTTTGCGCACCGACGCCCCGTTTGGCAGGTCCGAGGTTGGTACCCTTATCATCTTAGCGATGAATAGGCCTGTCCATTTCTAATTTAATCACAAACATATCAAAAGGAAAGTCCTATGAAACACCTATTAAACATCAGCCTCGCCCTTGTGATGTCGATTGGAACGTGCTTTGCGCAATTAAACATCAGCATCACACCCAACCCCATCTACACAACGGTAGAAATCCTGATTTTTTCTAATCCGCCAACGTTTGCATGGCAAAACTCGACCGCAAAAAAGATCGGATTTATTAGCCAAACAGATGCATCGTATGTTTGGCGGTCTTTGAACAAGATTAGCCTCTCAACTATACCAAGCGACGCAATAATAACTCAAGCAAAGCTTAGAAGTTGGGTAACGAATTACAGTATCAATGACCCAAACTACAGAGCAATTACGAAGCTCATGCCTTCAAGAATTAATAGTCTAATGAATTCCACGACGAATGTAGATACCCTGCGCTGGAGATTCTCTGTCCAAGACTCTGTTCAAAATTTCATAGTGCAAAGGTACACCGATACATTGGAAACGAATGTTCTTACCGAGGTCAACATCAATAGAACAATTGGGTATTTGATCTTCGGTGGAAGATCTCTTCAAGAGGGTGGTGCGAATTCGGACGGTCTCCTTCAACTCGAATTGAAGATCACCTATTACCAACCTTTCCCCGTAACCTTTGAAAACAACTTTCCTGGCGGCTCAATGAACATCAATACGGTGCTCGTTCAAGACTTACCGTATGTGAAACCCGGTGTTCGTGTCGGAGATGCTTTTTCACTTGGAGCGATTGCCCAAACCGACAACGCGGGCTACGCTCGCGTTTGGAATGACTATGCCCCCGTCAATCGAAGTAACTGGACTAAGGTAAGATACCGTTTAACCACAGAGAGAAGTCCAAATGTCAACTATAGCTTCAACGCCGCTGCTGACGATTCAGGTGCTACGTATAAAGCGAACTTGCGGAGGCGTTTCAATATCAGTCGAAACGACCAACTCGAACTTGATGGAACAATCGCTGTGGGAATCGTTGGGCAGGCTGTTGAGCAGAATAGCATTACCGTAACCGCGCCCATTCAGCAAATAATAAACAATCGTGACTACCGGTTCTCCCGCTGGTCCGATGGTACAACCAATCCCTCGCTGACCTTTGTACCCGCGGACAATACTATACTGACGGCTGAATACAAGGTTCACCGTTATTCGAATTCTCCAACGGGAACTGCAACCAACAACCAGCGCAAAATCGCGCAGGGTAACGAATTCTGTATGGTATACCAAAGCGGAGATCGAGTGTGGTTTTCAAAATCATCAGATGGCGTGAACTGGTCGAATGATTTTCCGTTGAGCGATGGGAGCTGGGGTACGATCAACAAGTATCCATCAATTTTGGTAGCTGGAAACCGGGTTAACGTCGTGTGGCAATCCATTCAATGGAATGGTTGGTTTGATGACGGTTGCGTAATTTATCTGCGGGGCTATGACATCTCAACCAACGCTTGGGGACCATTAGAGCAAGTCGCGGCGTTTTGGGTAGACCAGGAAAACTTCCTCGCCACGGCTGTTATTGACGGATCACTCCATCCTTACGGGCCTCCATACGATGTAAAAAGAATAGCATGGAAGGAAACCGACGGCATCAAAGTTATTGACAACAACTACGGATCGTGGGGTACTATCGGAACTGTCTCCGGAACAAATGGGGCGTCGTACTATCCTTCGATTGCAAACTACAATGGCGATCATTACGCACTGTGTTGGGAGGACGCAAGCGCTGAAGCAATCAATTACACAGAGAGCTTCTACAACACCGGCAATGGTACGTGGAGCTTCAACAACTCCCAGCAGGTTTCACCAAACGGCTGGTACACAAATCAACGACCTTCGATGTCTGTTGGATCGCAAACGGGAAGTTGCACAGCACGGAAAGTGTCCGTCGCCTGGCAGAGTGTCGGCAATGTCGTCGAGGGTGTCTCAGTCCACGTCCGTCAAGCAAATTTCGGATGCAATAACTGGGGCAACATCACATCGTATTCCATGATAACCGGTGGAACTCCCCCACATCCTGTGATCGGCAGTTATGACGCGAATGCAAACTTGAGCCTTGTGTGGAACGAACAGACCAACGTTTATGTGGCCAAATATAACGGAGTGTGTTGGTTTGGTCCATATCTCATCGCAACCGGAAACGACGGAGGAGCGGAGTGCAATATCAATGTCGCAACGCCGGCATCGCTCGCAGCAATCTGGCGCAAACCGAGCGGCGCAATTGCGGTTACAGGCATAACACCTCCACCCGATTGCGCCGGTCAAGCGGAAGAGGAGTCCATCGTGCAGGACGATCCGAAAATGATGGAACCGTTAACGCGCGTAGCAACGCGCCACAACCGTCACGGTCTGGTGCAAATTGCGCACGCTGTGGGCGTCAATAACAAGAGGTTCAAAGGCGATCTCGCATTTGAGATCGCGGGAATGAAACTTGTAACACTGCAGGGCGCGAAGGACATTCCATTTGAAAATCTCGAAGCGCTGCCGAACGGAAGAAGCGAACTTTCATCAAAGCCGTTCACCGTGAGCGACCCGAATTCGCGTTTGGTGTTTGCCGGCGCAGTGTACGGCAAGAAGATTTTCATTCCAGCAGATTCGCTCCGCACAATCAATCAGCCGCTTGCACTTGTAACTGTCAGAGAGAATCGCAACGGACAAGGCAGAAAGCAGGTGTGGCATTTGCCCTTCTCTGCGCTTGAAGCGACACGCGATAGCTCGTTCGGCGTCTTCAAGGAATTCACCATTGACGTGAGCGACTTAGTTGGCAAAGAACTCTACATCGAAGTGGAAATGTTAGGTCGCGTTCGTCAAGTCGCTCCTCTGATTGATGACGATTATCTCATCCTTTCAAGCGGCTCGCAGTCGTTGCTTGCGAATGGTTCTCTCGGTACGTCAGTAGAGAATACAATTCCCATGTCGTATGCGTTATACCAAAACTATCCCAACCCCTTTAACCCGGTAACGACATTCCGGTTCGATTTGCCGGAAGCGCAAGAGATTTCATTGAAGGTGTTCAACATCCTCGGGCAGGAAGTGATGACAGTTGCACAGGGGCTTCGTGAAGCCGGCGAACATTCCGTTACGGCAGATTTCACAAACCTGTCTTCGGGAATGTACATCTATCGCATGAGCGCCGGAAAGTTCAACGATGTGAAAAAGTTGATTCTCATTCGGTAACGGCTATGAAAGCGAATCCCCGCCTGCCATCAATGAACTATTGCGGCGGGCAGGAATTCCGCCACTCGGGAGTGGTTCTCTTGAAATGACGTTGTGTGTAGGGACGTTCATGGTTCGACTGGGCTCACCACGGGATTGAACGTCCCTACGCTATTGATCGTCCTACAAATTTCTTCGTTGAAGTGAAAAGAACATACCTCATATCTTTTGTGTTGATAGTCGTTTGTTCCTGTGCGTTTGCATCAGAGCGGGCACAAGCAGTATTGCGTGAACACAAAAACGAAATCATCGAGGCATCGAAGAGCTTCGGCATCTCGCCGAGGCTTCTTGCCTCGATTGTGTATGCAGAACAATCGCTCAACGTGAAACCGGGCGAGGATTTGTTGGACAAGGTGTTTGCAATGAGCGGATATAATGCATCGGTTGGCATCGCGCAAATTAAAGTGGAAACCGCCCTATGGATACGCAAACAAATCCTTGACAAGAACAGTGAATTCTATAGTTCGACTGGCTCTGTCGCGCTTACATCGAGCGCGTCGTCCGATATTGTTGATCAACTTGATAATCCACAAACAAATCTACTGTATGCAGCAGCGTACATCAAGATAATTTACGATGTATGGCAACCGTTGCTGAGAGAAACTGCTTACCAGAAAAATACCACAGGTATTATTGGCACTCTCTACTGCCTTGGTCTCGTTCGAACAGATGGCTCGTTTCGGCGTCTGCATGTGGGTGCTCATATGAACCGCTTCGGCGAAGTCGCGCAGGCCTTTTATGATTCGTTCGAGTTGGCGGAGAAGTTCCCCCCTTGAGTATTTCGTGTTTGCGGAGACGAACAACCGTGTTGGCAAGCTGACGCGGGACTTGTTCGCTTCATGGTTCCCGCGCATCTTCACGCCGATGGTTCGCTACGGCATTTACGCGATGCCCGATGATACAATGCTTGAGTCGTTCGGATTTCCGAAACCGCTGCCGATCATGCGGGCGCTTGTTGATAAGAGCTTGAGATTACGGGGACGAATTGTCCGTCTCCTCCCGCCGCGCTCAAAGCCGCACTTCTTCATGGACAACCGCAACAGGACACATCCGCAAGGCTACGCGATTAAGAAACTTGGGCCGCCGAAGTTGGTGGAGAGAGAGGAAAAAAGCGGGTTACCGATTGGTGCGGGAAGAACCTAAGTCCATATTCCATTCACACGAAACTTCAGTTCAGGGAAAACCAGGCTACTTACTTCCTCTTCGTTTTGAAATCTTCCTTCAAGTTGGAACTCGTTCGACGTCAGCGAATAGACTTCAAGTGATTGTGTAATCGGGTCGGCAAGCCAATATTTCTTTACTCCTTGCTGCGCGTAGAGTTTCAGTTTGAAACCGCGATCACGGTCTCCTGTGGACTTCGACAAAACTTCGACAACAAGATCGGGAGCGCCTACGACTCCATGCTCTTGAATGATCGAGCTTTTTTCATGTGAGATAAAGAGTAAATCAGGCTCAACGACAGTATCATCCGAAAACAGAACGTCGCATGGAGCGGTTACCACCTCACCGAGATGACGTTCAGCAACGTAGTTCGAAAGCAAACGGAACAAACGAGAGACAACTCTCTGGTGAGAAAAAGTTGGGGCAGGCGACACGATCAGATCTCCTTCGAAGAGTTCATAGCGGTTACCATCATCCGGCGTTGAGCGTAAATCCTGATATGTGAATTTCACCTCTACTGCTGACATACGACAGAGTCTCCATGCTGACTACGTAAATGAAAGCACTGTAAGATAAAGTTGCAAGCGGCGGTGTAGGGAGGAGCGCTACCGCGCTTGCTGTAATCCGTGTTTGGGACAAACTCCTTTCTGAGAACCCTTCTGTTCGCAACGCCGAAAGGGTGCATCGTCGATATAGTGGGGACCGCATGTGTGCTTGTTACAATGGGGACAGACTGGAAGAGTAAAATAGCGGCGATCACATCCAACTAATAGGCTATTATCCTTTCTAAGTTTTTCGCCACAGCAGCGGCAGAAATTACCAAGCCAGTAGTTTTGAACGGGCTGTCCGCAGCATAAATTGGGATTCAGTTGAGGCGGCACAACAACTCACTGCTGAGGAAGAGGAATCGGATCGTTGTGTTCCAATGCCGAGCGAAACCATGCCTTTTGCGCCTCACGTAGATTCTGGATCGCTTCATCAGGAGTTCTTCCATCACTTTGGCACCCGCTGAGAAGAGGAACGATTGCCAAATAACCACCGCCATCTTCTTTGCTGAGCGGCGTCAGTTCAATTTTGTAGGGGAGGCTCATAAAATCATGCAATGATTTGGTTTTTCCATTCCGATTGTTTCCTGGTCTGCGGGTCGTTGTTTTCTTCATTCATTGCTC
>JBBRUI010000203.1:0-8329 GCA_038247945.1 Bacteroidota bacterium
CACGCTAACGGCGCAGCAGCCGGAAAACAACATCGTGCGAACGGCCTACCAGGCGCTTGCCGGAGTTCTGGGGGGAACCCAATCCCTTCATACGAATTCAATGGATGAAACTCTCGCGCTGCCTTCAGAGAAGGCAGTGAAGATTGCTTTGCGAACCCAGCAAATCATTGCGCATGAAATTGGCGTGACGAATACTGCAGACCCGCTGGGCGGAAGTTATTTCGTTGAAGCGTTGACGGAGAAAATGGAGAGGGAGGCGGAAGCGTACTTCGAAAAGATTGATGCGTTGGGCGGTGTCATCCCGGCAATTGAAGGCGGATTCTTCCAACGGGAAATAGCAGATGCAGCCTACCGTTACCAGCTTGAACTCGACAACAAAGAAAAGTTCATCGTGGGTATCAACGACTTCGTTGAAGAGAATGAAAAAATCGATATTCCAATCCTGATGATCTCGCCCGAAGTTGAAGTGAAGCAAAAGAAACGCCTCGCGCAACTCCGCCAGTCGCGTAATAACGATGATGTGCAACGCACGCTTGCCGAACTAAACAGAGCCGCATCGGATGGTACGAACCTGATGCCGAAACTATTGGAGTGTACCCGAGTGTATGTAACACTCGGCGAAATGTGCAACAGCTTGACGGAAGTGTTCGGGATTCATGAAGAGATTGCGGTGTTCTAAATGTCAACCCAGCCAAAACGCTACATCACTCCCGAAGAGTATTTGGAGATTGAACGGAAAGCTGAATTCAAGAGTCAGTATTTCCGCGGGGAGATGTTTGCAATGGCTGGCGCGAGCCGTGAGCATATCCTTATCTCTCACAATATCTCGCTGCAAATCGGGCTGCAGATTCGTAACCGGCAGTGCGAACTTTACTCATCTGAAATGCGCGTGCTCGTGCGTGAAACCGGTTTGTACACTTACCCGGACATCGTTGTGACATATACTGAACCAAAGTTCATCGACAAAAACACATCGGATACGCTGCTGAATCCAATTCTGGTGCTGGAGATTCTTTCACAGTCCACACGAGAGTATGATGAGATCGGAAAGTTTGAACATTATCGCTCAATCCAATCTCTACAGGAATATGTGTTGGTTGATCAGTATCGTCCGCTCATCAAACAATATTCGCGAACGCCTGATAATCAATGGAATAATATCGAGACAACCTCAATGGATGCGGCGGTATCGTTTCGCTCGATTGATTGCACATTGCTCATGAAAGATGTTTACCACAAAATTACTTTTGCCAGCTAATCATGTCCAAATCCAAAGTCGCAGTACTCAAAACAAAACCGGAAACAGTCCTCCAGGATTACCAACGTCTCGCCGAGTTAGCGGGCATGTCGTCGGTTCTTGATTCATCTGCAACAACAATTCTCAAAGACAATATCTCCTGGCACTTTCCATTTCCCGGAGCGAACACAACTCCGTGGCAGATGGAAGGAACGGTTCTGGCGTTGAAGAAAGCCGGACTGAATGATATCTCGTGCGTGCAGAATAAAACAGTCGTCACGGATGCGTTCAAAGGCGAAGACCTGAACAACTATGTTCCCATCTTCCGGAAGTACAACATCCCTGTTCTCTTCAATTTCAAACCTGAAGACATGAAGTGGAGTACCTACACGCCCAAGGCGAAGATGCACGTGCTCAACATGATCTATCCCGAAGGCATCACCATACCGGATTATTTCTTCGGAAAGAATATCGTTCATCTGCCGACGGTGAAATGCCATATCTACACGACAACAACGGGGGCAATGAAGAATGCTTTCGGCGGACTGTTGAACACGAAACGTCACTACACGCATTCGTGGATTCACAAGACGCTCGTTGATCTTCTTGCCATCCAAAAAGAAATTCACTCGGGTATTTTTGCGATGATGGATGGAACGACGGCAGGCAACGGCCCCGGTCCCCGTACGATGTTCCCGGTGATCAAAGACTATATTCTCGCCAGCTCGGACCAGGTTGCGATTGATGCCGTTGCGGCAAAGATGATGGGCTTCAATCCATTGAGCATTGAGTACATACGCGTTGCGCATGAAGACGGGCTTGGCGTTGGCGACGTACGCGATATTGAAATTATCGGCGCTGATATTTCGAACGAGTCGTGGGGATTTACCGTCGGGAACAACGGTGTCAGTCTGTTCGGCAACATGGCCTGGTTCGGGCCGTTAAAGGGAATGCAAAAACTTTTCTTCCGCACGCCGCTCGTTCATGCATTCATCTTCGGCTCCGAAGCGTACCACGACTATTACCGCTGGCCGCTCAAAGACGAGAAGGTGTTTAAGCACTGGAAAGCAACCACCCACTGGGGAAAACTCTTTTCGGAATACCAGAAGCGTGAAGTAGTAGAAAAGCCATTCGCCTGAAACTCAAAAAACAAAACTTCAACCACTAAGACGCCAAGGCACGAAGTAACAATCTGAAATGTCTTGGTGTCTTCGTGTCTTGGTGGTAATCTCTTCTTTTCAATGACCAAACAATCCAAAGCCGAGACTGCTTTACTGTGCATGACGCTCATCTGGGCGAGTACATTCGTTGGAATGAAGATCGGCTTGCGGGATATTTCGCCGATATTCATGACGGCGATCCGCTTCACCATTGCTTCCCTATTCTTTCTTGCTCTCTTCTGGAAACAGATTTTCCCTCTTAGTTCCGAAGCATTAATCAAAGGCACAATCCTCGGATTTATTCTCTTCCTTGGATTTATCGCACAGAACATTGGGTTGAATTATACGACCGCATCGAAGTCTGCATTCATTACCAGCCTCATGGTGGTGTTCGTTCCAGTTTTGCAGTTCGTCATTGGAAAGCGCTCGCCGACTCTCGGCAATGTGGTTGGGATAATCATCGTCGTCGGCGGACTGTGGCTGCTGACATCCCCCGCAGGGTCGGAATTTAACGTTGGCGACCTGCTGACATTTGTTTGCGCGGTCCTCTTTGCGTTTTACATCGTTTACCTCGACATTGCTTCCAAGGTAATGACTGCCATTCAGCTATCATTTCTCCAATCCGCTGTGTCGGCAGTTTTGGCAATCCTTGCGACAGTTGCATTCGAAAACTATTTCCTGAATCCAACTTCGTCCGTGATTATCACAGTCTTGTATCTCACCGTGTTTGCAACTGTGCTCACGACATTCGTCCAGACGAAATACCAGAAAGATACCACGCCAACCCGTGCAGCAATTATTTTTACGATCGAACCTGTTTGGGCCTCGATCTACGCGTATTTTATTCTCGGGGAAACGCTTGGATTAGTCGGCATCGTGGGTGGAGGTTTGATTGTCGCCGGAGTGTTGGTATCGGAGTTGTCCGGTATGATACCGTTCCTGAACCGAGCTCTTCGCAACTGAGAAGTTGGGTTTCCTTTCCTGTTATTGAATAATCATTCATCTCATAAGATTCTTTGGAGACTTCATGTATTGCTTCTATAAATCATTATTTCTTCTGGCCATTTATCTCTGCCTTCTACCTTCAGCTTCTAACGCGCAGAAGTCCGAGCCGTTGAAAGTCCTCAGCACTTTTCCTAAGGGACAAACGGAAGGCACGAACCAAACGCAAACAATCGTCGCAACATTCAACAAGCCGATGGTGGCGCTGCAACAGTTGTCTGAGGGAGATGGGGCTGGACCTCTGAAGATAATCCCCGCAGTGAAAGGAAAATACCGATGGATTGGCACAAGCACGATTTCGTTCACGCCCTCGCAACCGCTGGAGATTGCAACCGAGTACAAAGTCACAATTCCTGCGGGAGTGAAAGCAAGCGACGGATCATCGCTCGCCAAAGAAATATCGTGGTCGTTCACAACTCAACGCCCGGTGTTGCTTGCGTCGTTTCCCGGACATGAACAAAAACAAGTCGAGTTGCGGCAGAAGATATTCCTCCGATTCAGCCAGCCCATGAGCCTCAGCCGGGCGTCATCGTTCATTCAAATGAAAGAGGGAACTCGGAATGGCCCAGCCATCATGTTCACTATCGGATTACCAACATCCGCCGAACTGCAGCAGGCTCGGGTGTACTGGCCCGATACGCTGAACGTCGTGAAGCTAATGCTAACCTCGTCGCTCTCGAAAGGGAAACGCTACGTCGTGATTCTTGCAAAGGGTTTGCCCGGTGTCCGCGGGTCTCTTGGCATGGAGAAGGAAGCTTCGTTCGCGTTCGAGACGTTCGGCGATTTCTCGTTCCTCGGTGTTGACAATCCCACAAACAGATCGCCGTATGAATCCGTCATTTTCCACTTCAGCAATCAGGTAGCAATAAAAGAACTGGTGAAGCATGTTTCGTTCACGCCGAAGATAAATTTTCCGGAAGAGTTGACGTCGTACGATTGGAGCACAACCGAGCCGGTGTTGTATCTCAAATTCCAACCTGAAACAAAATACAAGGTCAGAATTTCCAAAGAGTTGAAGGACGTCTTCGGGCAGACACTCGGCAAGGATGCGGAGTTTACGCTCACGACCCGCGGTTTCGATCCGGCATACAACATGACGACAGGACACGGCATACTTGAATCGTATGGCGAACGAATGTATCCGGTCTCCGTCTTGAACGTGAACTCGGTTGATGTGCAGATGACGAAGCTCTCGAGGGAAACGATCGTTCCGTTTCTCAGCAGCGATACGCTCTATAATCAAGATAAACCCTTACGTGGATTTTTTCCGGATATAAGCAAGCAATGGCAGATAAATCCCAAGCGCAACGTGCGAAAAACAGCGGGCCTCAAACTCGACGAAGCGTTGACTGCAAACAAACATGGAGTTGTTCTGCTCCAGGTGTCGGGGTCATCCGGTTCGCCATACTTGCGTGCTGACGTTCAAGTGACGGAGATGGGATTAACTGTAAAATTCTCTCCCGATGATATCCTCGTATGCGCAACGACATTGAAGAACGCGACGCCGATTGCGGAAGCTTCGGTTGAGATGCGAAACGATTCGAACAGAGTCCTGTGGCAGGGCACAACTAACAGTGATGGATTCGCGAAGTCTGCGGGTTGGGGAGTGCTCGGATTGAAGCCTTTGAATGAATGGTCGAGGCCGCGTGTGTGGGTCATCGTTACGAAGGGAGATGATATCGCTTACACATCATCGGAGTGGCAGGAGGGAATCGAGCCGTACAGGTTCAACATAACGTATGATTGGAATCCTGAATACGAGCCGTGGCAGGGAAGTCTTTTTACCGACAGAGGAATATATCGTGCGGGAGAAGAAGTAAGCTTCAAAGGAATTTTCAGGAACCGGCGAAACAGTGACTGGGCCGTGCGCGACGCTGAAGTGAAAGTGAAGATTTTCGATTCACAGAACCAACAGGTCGTTGTCGACTCGATGAAGCTGAACGAGTTCGGCTCGCTTTCGTCATCGTTCAAAATTCCGGCAGATGGACATCTCGGCTATTATCGCATCGAAGCTGTCGAAAAGAAAAATCCGGCCAAGACGATTACTGCCGAAACGTTTCGCGTAGAAGCATACAGGGTAAGCGAGTTTGAAGTTACTGCGAAGTTCACGAACAAGAGCTACGTCGTTGGCGATCAGGTGAAAGGTTTGTTCTCCGCCAAGTATTTGTTTGGTGGATTGATGAAAGGATCACCCATCAAATGGCGGCTCCGGTATGAGCCATCAGGATTTGTGCCCGAAGGATGGGAGGAGTATTGGTTCGGGCGCAATGCGTGGTCCGATAACGACGGAGCAGGACCTCAGACAAAAATTATCTTCACGAAAGATACGGTGCTGGATGCGAAAGGGGAGATCAATGTTGAAGCAAAAACCCAGGTGGGCGACATCCGCGCTTCCGGAAATATTGTCCTTGAAGGAGAAGTCACATCGCCGAGCCGTCAAACGATTTCCGGCAGATCGAGCATGATGCTTCATGGTGGCGAGTACTACATCGGCATTCAGCCTGCAACCACGTTCATCGGAAAAGACAGCACGCTGAAGTACAACATTATTGCAGTCACTCCCGATGGAAAAATTACTCCGGACGCAAAACTTGATGTAAAGATTCTGAAGCGTGAATGGCATTCGGTGCGCAAAGCCGGCGGCGACGGAAGATTTTCCTGGCAATCGGAGGTTGTTGATACGACTATCGAATCGGCAACAGTCGCCTCATCGACGAAGGCGTTGGAGCGATCATTCATTCCGAAAAAGTCGGGATACTATTTGATTCAAGTGAGCGGAAAAGATGCACGCGGAAATGAAATCATGAGCGACGCGTACTTTTACGTCAGCGGCTCCGATTACGTAGCGTGGGAACGAACGGACGACGATCATATCGAACTGATTGCCGACAAGAAGAAATACAAGCCGGGAGACATTGCACGCATCATCGTCAAGAATCCGTACGAAGAAGTCGCGGCTCTTGTCTCGATAGAGCGAGAAGGCATTATGAAGCATTGGCGTACGACGCTGAAAGGAAGCGCTCCGGAGATTACCATTCCGCTGACCGAACAATCACTGCCGAACGTATTTGTTTCGGTTGTATTGCTGCAAGGCCGCATGACGAAGAAGCCCGACCTGAACCAGGCAACAGATGTGGGAAGGCCATCGTTTAAAATCGGCTACGTGCAATTGAATGTCGATCCGGGAACGCGACATCTTACAATCACCACATCATCGGACAAGCAGCAGTACCGTCCGGGCGAAACAGTAACGGTGAACGTGAATGTGAAAGACGCCCGCGGCAACCCTCTTCAAACGGAAATAACGATGAGTGTCGCCGACAAAGGCGTTCTGAACCTGATCGGTTACACACTTCCCGATCCATTCAATATTTTTTATGGCCCCCGGCCTCTTTCTGTTTCGACAACCGAGTCGCGTGCGCAGATTGTTCAAGCGCGAAGCTTTGGCGAGAAGGGAGAAGATGAGGGCGGCGGCGGCGGAATGGATCTCGGAGCCGTCGAAACGCGGGGTAACTTCAAATACACTGCGTATTGGAATCCGGCGCTGCGAACCGATAACTCCGGAATGTTATCCGTCAAATTCAAACTGCCCGACAATCTCACAACGTTCAAAATCATGGCGGTTGCGCAGTCGAAGAAGTCTGAGTTTGGCTACGCCGAGAATAGCTTTATCGTTGCTAAGCCGCTTCTCTTGCAGGCATCGCTTCCGCGGTTTGCCCGCGTTGGTGATGCGTTCGAGGGTGGAGTTGTTGTCCATAACAACTCCGCTTCCGAAGGAGATGTGGCCTTGAAAACTTCAGGTAAGGGAATTGCATTTGCCGGAAAAGAAGTCGTAGACTTCAAACTCAAGGCCGGAGAGAGCAAAGAAATCCGCCAGAAGTTCGTGGCAACAACGGTGGGGAAAGCGACGTTTACGTTTCAAGCTTCGATGGTCTACGACCCCGTAGGGAGAAAGGAAACGGATGGCTTGATGGTAAGCATACCCATTCAATTTCCGCGACGCAAGGAAACGGTTGCACAGTTCGATGCTGTGTCGTCCTCTCTCGAATCCAAACTCGTTCTTCCGAAAAACACATACGAAGAATTGGGGACGATTGAATTCACTGCATCATCGACTGCCCTTACCGGTCTCGAGCAGAGCGTCGAATATCTATTCTCATATCCATATGGCTGCATCGAACAGAAAGCCTCTCGCATCCTTCCGATCATTCTCGGAAAAGACATGGTTGAAGCTTTTGGATTGGAAGTGATGAAGGGAATTAATGCAAAGTCGCTTGTTGAAAAAACAGTGAGCGAATTCAAATCCTTTCAAACAGACAACGGAGGATTCTCTTATTGGCCCGGTGATGGACATGATTCTCCGTATGCCTCTGCATTTGTCATGTATGTCCTGACGCAGGCAAGGTTGCATGGCTATGCTGTGAACAAGGAAATGTTTAATCAGGGAATCGAATACATCAAAGCTGCGCTCCGCAATCCCGACAACATGCCGAACTATCCTTACAGCTACAATGAATGGGCCGGGACGAAAACGCTCATCCTCTACACGTTGGCATTATCAAAGAAAGCAGAGCCGGCATACTACGAAACGTTCTACAAAAACCTTGACCGGATTCCGCTCTTTGCAAAAGCAAACCTGTTGAAAGCGATCAAGGCATCGACGAAGAACAAGAAAATGTCCGATGCGATCACCGCGAATCTTCTCAACAGTATCAAACTCAATCCCACGAGCGCTCACTTTGAAGAGCCGAACGTGCGGGGACTGGAATGGTGCTGGAGCTCGAATACACGAACGACGGCAATTATTCTTCAAGCGCTGCTGGAGACAAATGGCTTCCCTGAAAACAAAGCTGATCTGCCCGCAAAAATCGTGAAGTGGCTGTTGCAGCAGCAGAAGTCCGGACGATGGGATAACACGCAGGAAAATGTC
>JBBRUI010000204.1:0-8234 GCA_038247945.1 Bacteroidota bacterium
AATCAACGGCGCCTTTGAAATCGCCGATTCTCTCTCAACTCGGTGTATCAACTTTCAATCGCTGCCCTGTATCAATTTACAACCGCTGCTGACATCATTTCCCTCTCCTCCTTTGAGTACGCGATTTCCATAGCACAGCAAAGCAGCAGCAAGACATATCTTGCCAATGAGTTTCCTGGAGGCACCGCGTTTCCTCTTGCAAAATTGAGAATCTTGCTTTATATTCCAAATCGCACTGTGCGTTTGTTCATTTGTGTTCATTTGTTCATCAGAGGTGATGATGGTTGAAAAACTGTTGTACAAAGTTCTTCAAAGCTACTACGAGCGAGGAATGACACAGCAAGAAATTGCCAATAGATACGGAATTTCTCGCATGAAAGTCAATCGTCTAATTAGCAAAGCGCTTGAAGACAAGATCGTTCAGATCAAGATCAATCTGGTCGGTGAACCTACGACTGAGTTGGAAAATAGGCTTGAACAGCTATTTGGACTGAATGAAGTCATCGTTGTCGTCCCTGAAAGTCAATCAAGCACGCTACTTGAGCTTGGAGAAGCAGCCGCCGACTATTTATCGAACCGACTTGCAGGGAACGAGACCATAGGGATCACCTGGGGTCGTGCGATGTTGGCGACAATCAATGCCATGCACGCTACTGATTCTCCGAATACAAGAGTTGTCCAGATTATCGGTGGTCTAGGTAATCCCGAAGCCGAAATACACGGAACCGATCTTGTAATTCGACTTGCGCAAACGTTAGGGGCGAAAGCACGCCCGTTGAATTCGCCCGGGTTAGTAAAAACAAAGGAAATGCGTGATGCCTTGGTTAGCAACATTCAAGTATCCGACACTCTTGCGCTTGCCGAGAACGCGAATCTAGCCCTTGTAGGTATTGGGGCTCTTTCTGATAGCGCTTTGATTGTTCAAAACTCGCAGATCTTAAGTGCAAGTGAAGCGCAGCGCTTAAATACTTTGGGTGCCGTCGGCGATATTGGCCTCCGCTATTTTGATTCAGGTGGCACGTTTATCGATGATGAAATCAACACACGAGTGGTTGGACTAACGGCTGAACAGATAACCAGAATACCCAGAAAAATCGCTGTTGCAGGTGGATCGAAAAAACACGCTGCTGTTCTTGCTGCCGCACGTGGGAAATTGATCGACACCCTAATTACCGACATCGATACCGCACAGTTTCTGTTACTAAACGCTGAAAACCCCTGACATCCTATGGAAAAATTTCTCATTGGTTTAGATTTTGGTACGGGCGGCGCGAAAGCGGCTTTGATTAATACTCAAGGGGATGTCATCGCCTACGCGTTTGAAGAATACCAAATCATTTGTTCACGACCAGGTTGGTCCGAGCACAACCCGACTAATTACTGGGTCGTTGCATGCCGACTTATTGGAAAAGTATTAGCTGACAGCGGAATCCCCTCAGAAAGAATCATGGGAATTGCAGCTTCATCCGCCATGCCCTCAATGGTGATGGTTGACGTTGGAGGAAACCCGATCGCGAATGCCTATAACTTGATGGACAGACGAGCGTCAAAACAAGTTCAGTGGCTTAAAGAGAATATTGGTGAGGACAGAATCTTCGAGGTTTCAAAGAATCGACTTGAAGATCATCCATTGATGGTCAATTTGATGTGGGAGAAGGAAAAACGGCCAGATCAATTCGCGAGAATTCACAAGGTTCTTTCGATCGACGGCTACATAAATTTCAAGCTTACAGGCCAATTCACATGCCATTACTCAGGCGCTGCTTTCTATGGTGTTGCGTATGACATGCTGTCCCGATCTTTTGATCAGAAACTTCTCGAAGAGATTGGAATACCTGAGTCGTTTTTCCCAAAGCTGTTTCGAAGTGAAGAGATTATTGGTCAAGTAACAGGTCAAGCAGCAGCAGAAACTGGCCTGGCACAAAACACTCCGGTTGCGGCCGGTCAAGTGGACTGTAATGCCGGCTGGATGGGCGCGGGGATGATCGCTGAGGGAAACATCCAAATGAACTTGGGAACATGCGGGAATTTTGGAATTCTCACAAAAGAAAAAAAATTCCCAAACACAATGATCAATTTTCCCTACACCGTCGACTCAGATAATACTTTCATCATTGTTCCCACCACGACCACTGGCGGACAATTGATCCGATATATGAGAGACAACTTTTATTCTATGGAGCACGCGACAGAGAACGTATTGCAATACGATACGTTCGACATAATCAATAAAGAAGCTATGAATGTCCCCCTGGGTTCCGATGGCCTCGTCGTCCTGCCATATTTAATGGGTGAGCGTACGCCTCTGTGGGATACCAACGCACGAGGTGTTATTTTTGGATTGTCCCTGAATCATACTCGTGGCCATGTAGTTAAAGCGATGATGGAGTCCGTAGCGTTTGCCCTATTTGATTCATTCAGAATCATTCGCGACTCCGGGACAATCATCACAGCGCCTATCGTTTTGAATGAGGGCGGTGCGAAAAGTTCACTATGGCGACGCATTATTACCGACGTATTCAACATCCCAACAGTACTTGTAAAGAGACGAACCGGCGCACCATTTGGAGATGCGATCCTTGCAGGAGTCGCTACTGGTGTCTTCAATGACTTTTCTGTAGCGCAGCAATGGGCTGAGTATATTGACCGCATGGAGCCAGATCAAAGCAATCATGAGAAGTACATGCAATATTTCAAGTTATATAAGTCAGTTTACGAAAATCTCAAGCTGAACTTCCAGGAACTGGCCGCTTTAAGAAATCAATAGAAATTACTTTTAAAGGAAATTCAATGGAACTCATACGTAAGCTGCGCCAACGGGCCAGCGCTAATAACCCTGTCAGTATTGGAATTGTAGGTTGCGGTCAAATGGGGTCGGGTTTAGCTCACACTATTAACAATATTAATGGGATGCAGGTAAATGCAATCGCTGATATCAACGCGGGTCTGGCGATTTCTACCTTTCTGGATCTGGGTATTAATCGAAACGATATTGTCTCCACAGATATACTCGGAGCTGCAAATGACGCACTAAATCGCGGAAAATTCTTAGTCACCGGAGACGCCTTGTTGCTGACTCAACTCGATCGAATCGAGGCGAATGTGGAAGCAACGGGTGTAACAGATATCGGTGCGAGGATGGCGTTAACATCAATTGATGTACGCAAGCCGATTGTGATGCTTAACGTCGAGACCGATATCACTATTGGTGCACTTCTGAACGATAAGGCCCGACGGAATAAGACCCTGTACACAGTGGCATCAGGCGATGAACCGGGCGTTTGCAAAATGATGTGGGAACAGGCGTTGTTGATGGGGTTCGAGGTTGTTTGCATAGGCAAAGGGAAGAATAACGTCATTGACTTCGATGCGACACCGGAGTCTTGTCGCGAAGAAGCGTTAGCCAAGGACATGAATCCGAAGATGCTTGCTTCGTTCAAGGACGGAACAAAGACAATGGTGGAAATGGCTGCGGTCTCCAACTCTACTGGCTTGCTTCCAGACGTACCAGGCATGCATGGTCCGAAGGTTGAGCTGGATGACCTACTCAACGTGTTCAAGCCGAAGGCTGATGGGGGGATTTTCACCGGACGGGGAACCGTGGATTACAGCACCGGGAAGATCGCACCAGGAATATTCGTTATCGTTCGTTCTGATGATAAACGCATACGTAAGGATATGAAATTTATCACTCATGCAGACGGACCGTACTACCTCCTCTTCCGCCCCTATCACCTTTGCGATTTGGAAACCCCTCAATCAATCGCTGAAGCTGTTCTGCTGAATGAAGTGACCGTTACGGCTGAAACGATGTATTCAGAAGTAGTAACAATAGCAAAGAGAGATTTGAAAGCCGGTGAAAAAGTCAAGGGGATCGGGTCTGGGGATTTGTACGGAAGAACCTACACCTATACACAAGCACGCAACATGAAAGCAATCCCGCTTGGAATCGCCGAAAGCGGAACGACGACTCAAAGTGTTAAGAAGGGAGAGGTATTGACCGAAGATAACTTCCAGCCAGACACGAGTACCGATATCTATAGGCTTCGAAATGAACAAAACATTTGGCTAGACCGTTAGGGTGATGAGTATGGCGATCACGATGAAAGCAGCCGTAATCGACGCGCCCGGTAAGTACGGTGTAAAGGAAATCCAGAAGCCAGATTGTCCTCGCGGCGGGCTATTGATGCGAGTTCTGGCTTGCGGTTTATGTGGTTCGGACTTGCGTACTTTCCGTAGCGGACACCACCGCCTAACGCTCCCATTTGTCGTTGGCCACGAAGTGTGCGGCGAGATATCAGAGACAGGAAGCCATTACTCGGGTCCCTGGAAAAAAGGCGATGTCATCTGCGTCTCGCCAGTTGTGTACTGCGGTGAATGCCTTTTTTGTCAGAACTCCGAATTCGAGCTATGCAATGGCTACAAGGAAATCGCTCAAAGTTGGTACGGCGGGTTCGCGGAATACATGGCTGTTCCGGCGGAAGCAATATCCTTTGGTTCGATTCAATTAGTTCCCGCCGGGTTGTCGCCAATTCACGCGACCTTGGCTGAGCCACTTTCTTCGTGCGTAAACGCTCAAGAGAAGGGCAATATCGGCTTAGGTGACACCGTGGTAATCATTGGGGCCGGACCCATAGGGACTTTCCACATTGAACTCGCGCGCGCAAGAGGCGCAAGCAAAGTAATCATCGTCGATATAGATGATAACCGACTAGAACTAATGAAAACTTATAGTCCGGATCATCTAGTTAACTCAGCAACTACCGATCTTCAAGATGAGATACGAAAGATCACGAATGGATATGGCGCAGATGTCGTCATTACTGCGAACCCGGCTCCTCAAGCGCAAATTGATGCTGTTCATATTGCGAAGAAAGGGGGGCGAATTCTATTGTTTGGCGGGCTACCGGCAGGTAATTCATTCCCGAAGATCGATATGAACCTGGTTCACTACAATGCGCTGAAACTAATTGGGACGACCATCTTTTCCCCACGTCAGAATCGTATTGCGATGCAATTGATTACATCCGGGAAGATTTCGGCAGACAAGTTCATTACACATGTTCTACCGCTGGAAAAATTTGTTGAGGGGGCCGAACTGGCATTGGCTGGCAAGGCAAGGAAAGTGGTCTTTATTCCATAAACTGAGGATGACAATGAAACAATTCCCCGTAAAAGAGATTGCTCAAATTTGTATAGTCGTTCCGGACATTGAACGTGCTGCGAAAAATTTTTATGAGGTATTTGGTGTCGGACCGTGGCATTTTTACACCTACGGGAAACCATTGGTTAAAAGAATGACTAGGAATGGCGTAGCGACCGAATACAAAATGAAGGTTGCACTTTCGAACATCGGCACAATGAGAATTGAACTGATTGAGCCACTAGAGGGCGACACCGTCTACAAGGAGTTTATTGAGAATCATGGCTATGGCATACATCACTTGGGCCTTCTTACAGATGACATGAATCAATCAATTGAAAAGGCCAAGGAAGCCGGTTTGAAAATGACAATGGACGGGGCTGGTTTTGGGCCGGATGATGACGGGCATTATGCATATCTAGACACTGAGAAACTGATACACACAACCTTCGAACTCATCGAACGACCGAAGCGGCGAAATCCACCCGACCGCATTCTGCCAGAGCCGAAAGAATGAGCTTGGCAATCAAAATCCATACATTAAAAGGTTTACTACTGTGAAAAAAGTAATTTTTGGACTAATAGTTGGGACTCGAGGCTTTTTTAATGCTGACCTAGCTTCTAGCGGTCGTCACGACCTTATTTCTTTGATGGACGAATTGGGCTTTGGATATGTGATACTCCCTAACGAAGCCACTTCGACTGGCGCTGTTGAAACGATTGAAGACGCTAGAAAAGTCGCCAATCTGTTTAACGAAAACCGGCACATAATCGGCGGAATAATTGTATCCCTGCCGAATTTTAGTGACGAACTCGGCATCGTCAACGCAATTAAGTGGGCAAAGCTCGATGTTCCCGTGCTTGTGCAAGCCTGCGACGACGAACTTGGAAAAGATTCCATTGCTGACCGCCGCGACGCATTTTGCGGAAAACTGTCTGTTTGTAACAATCTCTATCAGTATGGCATTCCGTTTACTGACACGACCTATCACACGTGCAGAATCTCCAGCCAGGTATTTAAAAACGATGTCACCCGATTCGCTGCCGTATGCCGCGTCGTTGGGGGCTTGAGAAGCGCTCGCATCGGGGCTATTGGTGCCCGTCCAGCCGCATTCCAAACCATGCGGTATAGCGAAAAGATTCTCCAAAGCACCGGTATTACGGTCGTTCCCGTAGATATGTCAGAAATCCTCGGTGCTGCCACTCGGATTGATGATAATGCAATTGAGTTGAAGAACAAACTCGAGCAAATCGCGGCGTACGGGAGAATCCCGGACACTATTCCAAGGCGCAACATCATAAAGCAGGCGAAATTTGGACTCGCTTGTGAAAACTGGATTGCAGAGAATGAAATTGATTCTGCCGCTTTTCAATGCTGGACTTCAATACAAGAAAACTATGGATGTGCATCTTGCCTAACCATGAGCATGCTTGGCGACAAATTGATACCCAGCGCTTGCGAGGTTGATGTATGCGGCGTGATTTCTATGTATGCGCTAACACTAGCGTCAGAAAACTCATCGGCTTTGCTTGACTGGAATAACAACTATGGAGAAGACCGCAATAAGTGTATTTGCACTCATTGCAGCAATTACCCAAAGAGCTTTATCCAAAACGAGATTGAGATTTCTAATCTAGATATTCTCGGCGCATCATTGGGTGCTGATAAATGTTTTGGGGCCATCAAAGGGAAAGTCAAATCAGGCCCTTTCACATTCTTCCGGATTTCCACCGATGATTCAAAGGGACTTATCAAAGCGTACATTGGCGAAGGCTCCTACACTGATGATCCAAATGAAATGGACGGCGGTATCGCAGTCACGAAGATTAATAATCTTCAAACGTTGATGAAGTATCTGTGCAAAAACGGGTTTGAACATCACGTTGCCATGGCCCGTGGTAATGTTGCTGGTATTGTCAGAGAGGCTCTTGATTCATATCTTGGCTGGCAACTCTACCATCACATATAGAGCCGCCTCCTGATCACACAATAGCCAACGGATGAATCTGTGAGGTATACGGAGTATCCCGTTGGTTTTTTAAGTCTTGATCAATAGTTATCTTGAATAGTTGAATTTAGTTTTAGTTCGGCGCCGATACTTCCTAAATACGAAGAAGATGGCGAGAATTAGAATATAAACTCCGCTATAGAGATGATCATTTTTACTCTCGCTTTACGACATTAAGGGTTTTATGTTTAAAGGAATACTATTTGATATGGATGGAGTACTTCTCGACTCCGAGGAGATTACTTCAAAGGCCGCCATTTCGTATTTTGCAAAAAAAGGGTTTTGTGTCGCTATGGAAGATTTTCTCCCGTTCTATGGAACAGGTGAGAATGGCTTTTTTGGTGGTGTGGCACAAAAGCATGGAATTCCGTATAACAATGACCTCGAAGCAGAGGAAATCTACAAGATCTACGCTGATCTAGCCAAAGGCAAGGTAAAACCATTAGCCGGTGTCCTCGACTTCATCGCAATTTGTAAACGAAATGGACTCAAGCTTGCAGTTGCCACTAGTGCCGGCGAGATGAAAATGAGAGTTAATCTTCAGCTTCTTAATTTCGAGCATGATACGTTCGACGCATTGGTCTGCGGTAAGGACATCACGTACAACAAGCCTAACCCGGAGATTTTCGTTAGTGCCGCAAAGAAGCTCAATCTCCAACCTTGCGACTGCCTAGTTATTGAAGACGCACCCTCTGGAGTTCGTGCAGCAAAGGATGCGGGCGCTAGATGTCTGGCCTTGCTCACTTCTTTCTCGAGAACGGAGCTTGCTCAAGCTGATTGGATAGTCAGGGATCTTGCCGACTATCCGAAGGAAATATTTAGTTTCCACGAATAACCATTCGATGGGTATTCCGCGCACGTAGAACTACTTCACATGGCTGTCGCCATGGGGTGCTTCGCCGCTGTTAGCGGTCGCAGTCAAAACTTCAGACCTTTATTTCCCGTGCAAATATCGAATCTTACTTATTTGGCTTCTCTCAATAGAGTCCATAATCAGGAGAATAGCAAATGGCGACACCCATCATCATGCCGCGTCAGGGGCAATCGGTAGAGAGCTGCATCATTGGCAAGTGGTACAAGCA
>JBBRUI010000205.1:0-8199 GCA_038247945.1 Bacteroidota bacterium
ACAGGCCGAACAAATCTCCACCGTAATGACCAACGCTTTCTTGTCGGGATATGCTTTTACATAATCGTACGCCCGTTGCAGGCCGGGCATTGCACCGGCACAGCCCATTCCGATGAGATCGGCACGCTGCAAGTTGGTGCGCATGTCCATCTCTTTGATGAGCAAAGCCGAAAGCCCCGGACATAAATATCCCGTACAGGAAACGGCAACGATAAAATCAATGTCGTGCGGATTCGCGCTTGCATCATCGAGACAGCGCCGGATTGCTTCCTTGCTGATCTTCACAGAGTGTTCGGCAAAACGGTTGTGCATATCGTCCGCCGTTTCGTTGATGTCGAGCGTCGCCATATCGAATGCCAAGTGGCGGTAGTCGATATCGCTGGTCATGAAGACATGTTCGATGCGTGGATTGCGATACGATTCAACATTCTTTGCTGCGGAATCGTAAATCTCGCGTTGCGAGTATCGTTGCGGTGGGTTGGAGGTTCCGATACCGAGAATGCGGGGAGAAGACATGAAGTGCTACAAGACTATGATTGAAAGAACGCTACCTTCTCAACACCTGTGGATTAAGAACAATTCCCTGCTTATCAGAGTAGCTTCGACAAAACCTCATCCGGTATTTTGTTTCGAAGATGCGGTTGGACCTCGATCAGCCGTGAGATATCGGCAAGATCTTTCTGACGCTTGCTGGGTCGTCGGGTTTCATCAAGTACAGCCCATACTTTGCCCTTCAAGAGATCTGTCACGGAGGCAACGGGCAAGAGAACTCCGAGCACCTCATGCATTTCCGCACGAAGGGGAAATTCTTCATATCGGGGATCGGTTTGAATTTGCACCCGGAGATCGGAACCATACATTGACACATTAAGACTGTGCTCAAATTCTTCGACGAGGAATTCCTTCCTCAACAAATTCTCTACCTTTGGAAGCTGGCTAGTCGCAACCACGATGTCCAGATCAAGACTCACCACCGGATCGGCATACGCGTTCACTGCCTGACCGCCGATAACGCAAAACCGGACCTCGTTATGAGCAAATAATCCGAGGAGCTTCTCAAGCAAGTCAACCTTGTCGCGAACAACGGTTTTCCAAAACTTCAGTGCATCCATTTTAACCAGGCTGAATGTATGGCTTATTACGCGGCTACATTCTCTTCCGTATCCATTGCAGCAGTTGGACTGTAGAATTCAAGAAAATGTGTGAGATGATCGAGAATCGGCTGCGCCTCGGTGAACTGCATCAGTTCCATTCGCATCTTGGACACGTGCGGCATTCCGCGAAGGAAACCGGAGTAATGCTTGCGGAGTTCAATAACGCCGGCTCTCTCTCCTTTGTATTCGACGGACAGCTTAAGATGTTCACGAAGCAAGTCCACACGCTCTTCGATCGTGGGATCAGGCAGCGTCTCTCCTGTTGCCATGTAGTGTTTTGTTTGCCGGAAAATCCATGGGTTGAGAACAGCTCCCCGGCCAATCATTACCGCGTCGCATCCGGTCTCATCGAAAACATTCTTCACGTTCTGCGGAGAAACAATATCACCGTTCACGATGATGGGAATGGAAACCGCTGCTTTGATTTTCGGAATCCAACTGTAATCCACTTCTCCCTTGTGCCCCTGATCGCGTGTGCGGCAATGGACCGTCAACGCTTTGATGCCGACACCTTCGCACATCTTCGCAACGTCAACAATGCGGATGCTGTCCTTGTCCCACCCGAGCCGTGTCTTGAGTGTAACGGGTATGTTCACTGCATTCACAACGGTCGAAGCAAGCTTTTCCATCTTCGGCAAATCACGAAGCAATCCTGCGCCGGCGCCACGCATCGCGACATCCTTCACCCAGCAGCCACAATTGATGTCGATGATGTCCGGATTGAAACTCTCGGCAAGCTTTGCCGCTCCTTCCATCGAAGCGATTTCGCCGCCGTAAATCTGGATGGCAAACGGACGTTCTTCTTCCCAGAACATCATTTTCTTCTTCGTCTTCTCCGAGCCTCGCACCAATCCTTCGGAGTTCACGAATTCGGTGTACACAATATCTGCACCCAACCGTTTACAGATAACTCTGAACGGCAAGTCGGTTACGTCCTCCATCGGGGCGAGGAGAATTCCTTTTTCTACTTCTACATTTCCAATTTTCATGATGTAAGATAGCCAAACGCGGATGGAGATTCAACGCGGGTTGAACCAAAAACAAAAAGGGCGAGCCACAATGGCTCGCCCTCATAAATACGATAGGCTACTTCTTACTTCATCAACAGCAGCTTGATAACTTTGTTCAGCTTCTCATTATCACGCCCATCTTTTGCAACGAGCCGCGCATAGTACACGCCGCTCGCCATGTCGGATGCATTCCACGTGGCGGAATGGTAGCCAGCTTCACGAGTACTGTTCACAAGCTCGGCGACTTTCCGTCCTACCACATCGTACACGACCAGCGACACTTTCGCGGGTTCAGGCAAATCGTACTTGATTTGCGTAGAAGGATTGAACGGATTCGGATAGTTCGGGTGCATCGCAAACGTAGTGGGAAGCAGATTCTCCTTCGTCCCGGTCAGTACATCCACAATGACGTCCGAACTGAAATGGAGAGTCCCATCCAGATCTATCTGTTTCAATCTATACGTCAACCGTCCGGGCATTGCTGTCGTATCCGTGAACATGTATGTGTGGGGTTCGATTGTCGTGCCGTGTCCGGGGATAAAAGAGTTTTCTATCGTCAGGAATACCGGTTGACCATTCGCTTTTCTCTCGACTTCAAACCCGTAATTATTCACTTCGCTTACTGTTGTCCAATCCAATCGCACATCTCCGGCAGCGACAACATTGGCGGTAAAGGACGCAAGCTGCACCGGCAATGGTGTACTAAAGGAGTAGAATTCACTTGCTTCAATATTCCCGTTTCCATTTCCCGAAGGAGATTGTCCGGTCAAAGCACCGCCATCATTCGTTTGATACCTGCCGACTGCAAGCTGTACGTCAGTCGGTTGCGCTCCAAGAAGGAACTCCACATCAATCACGCCTTCCAGAACTGTACCGGCGGTATCGATGCTTATCGTATTCAGTGGGGATGCCGAGGCGTCGTACCACTGACTGGAGTTATTCGAGCTTTCGTTGCCGAGAACAGCCAACCATGCAGCTACTTGTCCGCTCTTGAGTGCCGGGGGGTTTTGCAGAACGCCCGGCGGTGCGGCAACGTAGATGAACATATCCGCAGCCTGAGATTGCGCGGAGTTGGTTGCTACATAAAGTTGCGTTCCGGAAATTGCCGCATAGAGATTCACGCCGCCGTTCGATACAAGAAGCGTTGCGGAACCATCGAGCTGGCCATCCATAATGAACTGGCCGACAGGTTTGGGAGGTGGCAAGTTGTTTAGAATCTGAAATGTGTTCCAGTCCAATTCCTGTTGCGGTGCATCGAGAATTCTTGATTGGGTACGGACGCCTTTCTTGAACGCGGGGCTGTTACGGAAATTGTATTTGATGTTGGACCAGTCCGCATGGCCAACCAAGGTTTCACCCGGGGATAGAGTATTGGCGAGCCCATTAAGATCGCCTTGTGAACCGATTTCGGTTGAATCACCATCATCATCCCAATCCGTAGCAATGCCCGGTCGCAGGCGTGCCCATCGTGTGTAAAGATATGTTCCATCATAAAATGTAAATGGGACAGGGATGACTCTGTAAGTTCCTGGTGTCGGGTCAAGTCCAACAGGTTCATTTAAGCTTGACTCGTTCAATGGATCAAGAGCAGCGGGAGAGTAGTCCAGTTTCCAACTTCCGGGAACCAGCCACGAGGAGGGGTTTTGCCATGTATAGCTCATAACACTGATGTAGTTGGGCTTGTAGTTTATGTCATCCCCGCCGCCATGGTGCAGTCCAAACGTATGTCCCATCTCGTGCATGAATGTCCCTGCCCGGTCATTAAAGCTTGCATTACCGGCCCAGCCATCGGCGCCGAGTGAGACTATAAAATCGTTTCCTCCCATCCCATACTCGAGTTCACCCAACCCGGAGTACCCGCTGTCGGCACCGCCAAGCGTCATTGTAAATCCACGCGCAAAAAGACAGTAGCGGTACACTAGATTTTTTGCTTCCAGTGTATATCTGCCGTTTGGCGTCGTTCGTTCTGTTTCTGTTCCCCAGTACGCTGTTTTGATCGTATCAAATTGAGGCCAGACATTTGCCAGGTGCTTGACCGCAATCATAGTGTCATCTAAAACATAATGGAGCTTGACGCCATCTGCATGATCAGGATTGCGTACAAGGCTGTCCGGTGCGTTTGCAAACGCTGTCACGACGTTGTTCAGCACGCCCAATTCGGGTACGAAGCCAATCATTGCATCGACCTCTACGAAAATATCTTTATGATCTTTCCTCGCGCCAAGGGCGTAAAGATCCAGGTCGATCACGCCGTCGCTGTTATGGTCGATCCCCCATCCTGAAGTCTCCCACGAATCCATGATGCCGTCACTATCCTGATCGGCAAGACAGAGTGCCTGGGAAAACTCGGATGTGTTTCCAGCCGCGTCTGTTGCTGTTGCAGTGATGTAACGATCGGATGAGACGGCAACCGGCAGGGTTACTCGTATTGAGTCGTTACCTGCGGCGTTCGTGTTGAGAGTTGTGGATCCGATATGAATTTCTCCTTCTCCAAAATGAGAGGGATGGTAATTCGCATTCGAGTAGAAATCAATCGTGAATGCAGCATTCGGTGCGCTGTTAAACCGGCCGTTAATGATTGTGTATGCACCGGCGACACGTGCAGAATCCAAGAGTGGAAAATTCTGCCGGTTATTGGCGCCCGTGTCTCCATCCAACGAGTCGTTCGGGGTTAGCCCTAACGCTGCCAGGTCTATTCCCAGACCGCTCGACGAGTAAATTTTGTTCATTCTGATCGTATTGCCCGTGCCGCTCTGAACTTCCACTCCACGAAGAAAACTCCCGGCAATCACATTTCTCTCGGCCAGAGTTGTCCCGCCGATAATATTATTTGCTGCGTTACTGTAAATGAACACGCCTTCCAGGTTTGGCAATATCTGCGCGCCGGCTGCGTCTACGCCGATGTAATTTCCACTGACTTTGTTTCCGAGGGCGGCAGCGTTACCAATTACGATCCCGACGTTGCTGTTTCCGGAAATTACATTTCGTGCACCGACAGCGGTTCCACCAATAATATTGTTCGGGGCATTATTGATATTGATGCCAACCGTGTTTCCAATAGCGTTAATTCCCGTGACATCCGTCCCCACATAGTTACCTTGAACGAGGTTGGATGTTGTGAAATAGGGAGATCCCGAGAGCAGAGCAATCCCCGGCGAAAGGTTGCCCGAAATATAATTGCCGTCGTTGACACCGGTTCCTCCTATGGTGTCATTGCTTGCAACGACATACACTCCATTGCCACCGTTCGGCAAAGCGTTCAAACCGGAAACATCAAGCCCGATATAATTTCCGCGTACCGCATTCTGCCCGGCGTTTCCCGGTGTGATCTGAACGCCGTTTCCGAAATTCCCTGATAATAAATTTGCTTGAGAAGTAACACTCCCACCGATGAGATTACGGATGGAATTTCCCGCGAGCAAAATTGCAGATCCGCCATTCTGCAATGAAGCTGTACCTGCCGCGTTCGTTCCGATGTAATTCGATTGAATGACATTCCCACCCGCGATGTCGCACACAATGCCGTGTCCGTTGTAGATTCCGCTTGCGATAAATCTGTTGATGAGGAGACCTTTCACGATGCTGCCTCCACCGGTAATGTACAGGCCATTCACATTTGCGCCTGCGCCAGCTCCGTTGATCTCAATCAGCGGCGTTCCCGCATATCCCGGTTGTGTTGTTCCGTCGATCATGACCGGACCGGTAATGGTCGGGAGTGCCGATGTTGGAGCGATCGATTGAAAACCGCCTCCCCCTATACTAAATGCGATCACGTCCGGGCCCGCATTGGAGTTCGCGTCTGTGATTGCCTGCCTCAACGTCCCGACTCCGGAGTTGAGTGTCGAGGTAACGGTGTACGGGTTTGCCGTTGCAAAGTCCGACTCTTGCGCCCTGTGAACGCTCTGCGGCTCACCCGTCGGTGGAGGAATGAGTTTAAATTTATCTATGCTCGATTGAACCTCGACCCTCCCGTCTTTGAGTCGTTGTACCTGTTCGGTCAAGGTCGGATATTGCGTCTGTGAAAATATTGGGGATCCGACTGCGGTGAATAAAATTGTGCCAGCAGTCCAAAGCCAAAAGTTGTTTGCAATACTCATAACGCCTCCAAAAAAGGAAATGGGTGGATTGTTCAGCGGGTATAGCTCTACCGGTACATGCGTAAAACAAATGCAAAAAGGGACACGAAAATGAAAAATAAATTCGACTATCTTTAGCCCGGAAGCAGGTTGGGCTTGGGGCTATCTAAAAATGGTTTAAACTGCTTAGCAGGTTGCTGAAAAAGTCATTCCACGTCAGGGTGAGCGTAGTCGAACCCTGCCATACGAATCAATTTGCACACTTCGACTTCGCTCAGTGTGACGATTATTTTGTTTTTCATCATCCTGTTAGGACTCATCCAAAACGTTCAATCGCCTTTGCCCGTCGTTTTGCTGCCTCCACTTCCCTGTCTCGCGGCAGAGCTTGGGTCTCAAGTGAATCGATAAGCCTCCGCGCAATTTTGGATACATCCTTCGCTGCTTTATGGAATGCTTGCTCGTTCGCCTGCGAAGGCTTATTGAATCCGCTTAGCTTGCGAACAAATTGCAGCGACGCCGCTGCGACTTCTTCATCGGTTGCGGGTGGATCGAAATTGAAAAGTGTCTTTATGTTTCGGCACATGAGAAATCCTTTCTTCGGGCGGACTCCTGTCTCCGCTCATTCCAGCTTCTTACTGTTTAAAACCTTTTTCCCCCGGCCGATCTTTGGCAAGCTTGGCGATATCCGGATTTTCGAGAATTTGTTTTGAATAACCGCGTTCAGTTGCATGAATCATCGCGAGTCCCAAGTCTTCCAGCGTGCAAATATATTTTGGGAAAAGTAATCTCCAAACCGGATACAACAATCCCACCGCTTTGGAAATTGCATAAGCGTTATGCAGCCCATCGATTGGTTTGATGTAACCTGGTCGGAACAAGTACACCGCTTTGAACGGAAGCTTCATCAGATCATTTTCTGTTTTCCCCTTCACGCGTGCCCACATGCTTCGACCTTTTTCAGTACTGTCAGTCCCGGTGCCCGATACGTAACAGAACGTCATATCCGCATTGAGGCGTGATAATGTTGTTGCGGCGTGCATCGTCAGGTCGTAGGTAATCCGGCGATAGTCTGGTTCGTTCATTCCAACGGATGAAACACCGAGGCAGAAATAACAGGCGTTGAAACCTTTGAGCTGCTCTTCAATCGACGAGAAGTTGAAGAAGTTATTATGCACCAGCTCCTTCAACTTTGGATCCTTCACATTGCATTGTTTTCTTCCGATGACCAGGACTGATTCTATGTCCGGATGATTGAGAGCTACGTGGAGAACTCCTTCCCCGACCATGCCCGTGACTCCGAAAATTATTGCTTTGATCTTCATTTGGTGAGTTAAGGATACGATATTGTTATCTTGATTTCAACACTGAAGTCTCATCCTTAAATCCGATATAGAAATTTCACGCTCTACGGTCCGTAGACAAAGCTGCAAAGACAAGATTGAAAAAGGTTTTTTTCGATCATGAGCATTCACGTGTCTGGTGAATGCTCCATCAGACAGAAGTGTTTCGGTATGCGTTCCATCTTGGCGTTCTTTGTCTACGACTCGTAGAGCGTCTTTGCGTGAGACTCTATATCGGAAATCAGGTACCTTATGTATATCCTTAAGCACGAAGGTCGAACCAGTTTGAAACCATGAAGTTTATTCTTACATAATTCCATCAAAAGATTCCATGATATGCGCACCTTCCTCTTTCTCATCATTTTAACTGCCGCGCTCTCCTCATCAGTTCAATCGCAAGACGTACATTGGGTTGATAGCACGATTTCTTCCATGACTTTGGAGGAGAAAGTTGGACAGCTCTTCGTCGTGGAGCTTGTGGCTTTGTATGGCCACAAGGACAGCCCTTCGTATCAGTACGCGCTCGAGATGGTACGGCGGTTCCATGTGGGCGGATTTATTCTTGCTGGAGGAAATACCCTCGACATCGCGATGGTGACCAACTCGCTACAGAAGGAAT
>JBBRUI010000206.1:0-8182 GCA_038247945.1 Bacteroidota bacterium
CGCTCAGTATCAATCAGGGAAAGAAAAAGAAGCATACGTTTCATGGGACCGCGCCGTTGCCGCCGACCGGACCAATGCAAACGTCTATCGCCTTGTTGCCAACTCACTTCTCGAAAATCGGCTCCTCGAAAAAGCTGCCGAGCTGTACCGCCGCGGAAGAAAAGAGATTGGCGACCCGAACCTCTTCACGCTCGATCTTGCGCAGTTACTTTCCGTGACGATGGATTATGCCGGAGCGACGGCGGAGTTCCTTCGCTATCTCGCGCAAACCCCCCCACAGCTCGGTTACGTTCAAAGCCGCCTGTCGCAATTTACCGGCAAAGCGGAAGCGAGAGACGCGGCAATAGAAGTCGTTCTTTCGGCACAAAAGCGTTCGGACGATCAGAGCCTGCATCGTTTGCTGGCCTGGCTGCTGCTTGAGGGAAAGCGATTCGACGAAGCGTTCGATGTCTATAAGAAAATTGACAAATCTTCGAAGGCCCAAGGGGCGGAGATATATTCCTTTGCCGAGCGGGCGTACAAAGAAGGCGCATTTGCCATAGCCGCAAAAGCATATCGGGAAGCAATCGATCTTCCGATGGCGGCGCAGCGACTGCCATATGCAAAATACGGCTACGCGCTTGCCATGAAGGAACTGACTGTTCAGTCCGATACACTCAATGAAGCCGCTCCCGTTTCGGGCAGTGTTCCCGAAACCAATTCCCGTTTTGCTACCGCAATCGATTACTTCAGAAAAATTATCAACGAATATCCGAACACGGAATTTGCTGCGCGTTCATACTACCAGATTGGCTCCATTCAAATGGAAAAATATTTTGATCTTGATGGAGCGCTTACTTCTTTTCAAAGTGTGGAAAAATTCCTTCCGGCGAACAATCCGGTTCAGCTTGATGTCACGCTGAAGATCGGCGAAGTGCTTATAGCAAAAGGCGACACGGCAAAAGCAACGGAACGGTTCCGGAAAGTTGTTGCCGTGCAAAATGCGAATCAGGCGCTCCACACTGTTAATATCTTCTCCCTGCAGACACTGAAGGATAGCGCTATGCTCGCTATCCACCGGCAGCAACCGGACACCATGCTTTTTCACCGCCGCCATAATGATCTCGCCTGCAACTACAAGTGTCTCCTTGTTGGCAAGGGCAATGTCTTTTCCTGCTTCAATGGCGCGCAGCGTTGGTCTCAATCCGGCAAACCCGACGAGTGAACTGACAACCATGTCCACGTCGTCGCGGCCGACAATCTCACACAATCCCTCTTCGCCAACCAGAATCTCTGTCGCGCCGTTGGTAAGCTTTTTCAGCACTGAGGCGTTGCATTCTTCTAAAACGACAACGCCGCGTGGCTTGAAGATGCGAATTTGTTCCTGAAGAAGATCAATGTTGCGATGCGCAGTCAGGTAGGTGACGCGGAAACGATCGGGAAAATAAGCGGCGACTTCCAGCGTGCTGCGTCCGATGGAGCCTGTGGAACCGAGGATCGCTATATTTTTCTTGTCGCTCAGAAAGAACTCCGTAAGAAACAAAATCACCAAGAGATTCGTTTTGGAATCTGAACTTGGTGATGTTTGGTTGTAAAAAGGTACGCAAATGGGTTATGTGAGGCAACCCGAAAGAAGGAAAAGGTGGTATCTTGAAACCTTACCAAAAGAAACAAAAAGGCGAGCTGTTCTTGCGAGAGGCGAGACCGAAGCCCGGCACCGTGACCGACATTGCGGCTCATTCAGCATATAAGCAGGTCACAATACCGCTCTTCGGAAAAGACACGCGCACGCTCAACGACTGTCGTTGTAACAAAGAAGAAGCGTTCATCAACAAGGCTTGAACGTCCGCGTCGTCCCATGAAGAGTCCTGCAGCCGAGTCATAAACAGAAGACCTTGGCGATTGCTACCCGCGAATATTCCGAAGGCTATTTGCACCACGCGTGTTAGTTTACTGCCGCAAGCAACTCTTTCTCCACCGTTTCCTTCAGCGCCTGTTTGGGCAATGCACCCACAGCCATTTTCGGCTCCCCGTGTAATGGCACAAACAGGAGGGATGGAATACTCCGGATACCGAACGCAGCAGCCACTTCCTGCTCTTCGTCCGTGTTGAGTTTGTAGAAGTTCACCTTCCCGGAATATTCTTTGGACAGCTCGTCGATGACAGGTCCGACCATTTTGCATGGACCGCACCACGGCGCCCAGAAGTCGATCACTGCCGGAAGTTCTCCCTCAAACTTCCACTCTTTGTTCTTCTCGTAGTTGAATACTTTGTTCAGGAACGATTCTTTTGTTAAGTGCTCTGCCATGATATTCTTTCTGATAGTTGTGAATAAATTCTTTGTCAGACTGCTGCGATAACACGCTCCAGCCGTTGTTTTACTTCAGCAGCAATGGGCTCAATTGCGGCGTTCTCCATCACCCGGGTCATTGCCATCGGATCGAACGCAGCGACAATGCTTTTTCCGTTTCGTTCATAGACGATCACGTTACACGGCAGCAATAATCCGATCTCTTCTTCAGCCTGAAGTGCCTTATGGGCGAACGCAGGATTACATGCCCCGAGAATTGTGTACTTCTTAAAATCGACATTCAGTTTTTTCTTCAGCGTTTCTGTCACGTCGATTGTTGTCAACACGCCGAAGCCTTCCTTCTGAAGCTCTGCTGTCACCTTTTCAACTGCAGCATCGAACGGCATGTCAACTGATTTGGAAAATCCGTAGGTCATGTTCTCACTCCATTGTTTGTATGTGTGTCACCGCTGAACCATGAATCCGATCAGGGCTCCGTACAGAGTGCTGATCCATGGATTGCTTGTAATCGGACAAGTTCCCGTCTTGCATCCGACGAACTTGTAGTACAGAAATCCGCCGGCCGCGCCCAGAAGTACCGGCACTGCGTGTCCCGCCACGAACTCAATCATTTGAGACCCGAAGAATTCCATTCCGAGATTCCGCCGCTCATGTTGGCAGACGTGAATCCAAGTTTTTTCAGTCTTGCTGCCGCCGACATGCTTCTGCTTCCCGATTGACAGTAGCAGATTATTTCTTTGCTCTTATACTTCGCAAGTTCATTCAGCCTTCCTGCAAGCTGATGCAGGGGAATATGGATCGAACCTTTGATGCTGTTCCGTTCACGTTCAGGATCCGTTCTTACATCAAGCAACACTGCGGACTGCTTCATCCGTTCTGCAGCTTCCTGTGGCGAATAGGATTTCAATCCTCTCAGTTGTAACCGGCGCCGGATGTACAACGCCACGGCAAGAAGAATGAAAACGTATAATATGATCTGAGGTGTCGTCATAGTTGTTGGTAGATTCTCAATCGTGAACTCTCACTGCTTGTTTGATGCACTCACGTGTGAAAAAGTGTCAGGGCTTCTTTTCCCGCGGCGACCAACCGCCGACTATTCCGATAAGGGCGCCGTACCCCATGCTCACGTACGGATTTGAAGTAATGGGACATGTACCGCTTGTGCAGCCGATAAAATAGTAGTAAGCAAAGCCGCCAAGTCCTCCGGCCAGTGCAAAAAGACTTCGTTTCAGCCAAATGTTCATTCTCGATTCTCTTTCCACATGTGGGTGATGATCTCATCAAGATACGCAGATGTTGCGTTGACAAGAAGTTTGCTCTCGCATTCCTGCCGGAACCGGTTGCACCACTCTTCTTTGATTCTCATTGCTTCGGCGCGTGAGGTGGCAATCGTAATGCGCCCTTCTGCTTCACTGCAATACTCACGCATCAGCTTATGCTGTGCCGTATCGGTCGGATGTTGTACCATTTCCTCCATGGTCATTTCCCCTGCGAGGAGGCTTCTTTCCGGGTGGATATTTTGAACGGCAGATAGAGCGGACAGAAACTCACAACGCTGGTTGCGAGAAACACAACTGCAAGCACACCAACCGCAATTGCAACGATTCCTTGAATCTGCCCCGTGAGCAGAAGGATGGTGATTACGAGTGCGGCCAGGATTCTAATCGTTCGGTCCGCTGTGCCCATGTTCTTTTTCATATGTATCCTTTGATGAGTTGTGAGGAGTTCGTCTGCCGTCCAAAGATAGGATGCAGCGTGGAGAGAAAAGGGTCAAAAGCTACCGTAAAGCCCGGCGGCGGGTAGCCGGATGGGATCCCCAGGCAATATTGATGGTTTTGATAAGCCGCTTGTGTGTTGCCGATGGAATCCGCGGGGTTGGCGCCGACTTGTAGAGCGAGACAGTCTTCTTTACGGAGTCCAGAAGCGCCGAACAATCGGGACACTTTTCGAGATGTTTCAACACTTGCCTGCATTTGGCAGAGTTCGGATCGGCATCGAGGTTATCACAGATGCGGAGGTATGCTTCTTTGCATTTCATCGCTTCACTTTTTCATGAATGCTCATGTATGGCGCGAGCTGGGTTCTGAGGAACGCCCGTGCCCTGCGCAAGCGGGACTTCGCGGCCTCTTCTGAAATCCCGAGAATTCTTGCAGTCTCATCTCCGGACTTTCCTTCGAGATCTCTCAACACAAACACAACTCTGTACTCCACCGGCAGCGTTAACAGGGCTTTGTCCAGATAAGTTTGAAACTCTTTTTTGATGAGAACATCGGCAGGCGTTTCATCCCACCGTGCGATGTGTTCAGCGAACGATCCGTCGTCATTCATTAGCGGGTCATCGAGCGACTCGAGGATGTCGTCCAGCTTCCTCCTTCGCCGCTTCATCAGGCAATTGTTCGTCACGATACTATAGAGCCACGTGCTGAACTTTGATTTGCCATCGAACGAGTCGAGCTTGCGATACACGTTGATGAACGTATCCTGGAGCGCCTCTTCAGCCTTCTCCCGGTCCCGACAAACCTTGTACGAAAACCTGTAGACTGTATCTTCGTACCGCTTCACCAATGCGGAGAATGCCGACTTGTCGCCGTTGACGGCTGCTTGTATCAGCTTCTCATCGGTTCTCTCTTCTATCATATAGGATGCAGTCAATGGAAAAACGAGTCACGCAAAGGTTAACTAAACTGAAAAAAATGTAGATGAAAGGCGAACGAGAAGCAATGAAGACCACGCCCTCTGATCCATTATGGGTAGGAACGACAAAGGGATTATGCCAATTCGATCCCGACAAAAACACGTTTGAATCGGTCAATCTCTCCTCACAGATTAACATCAAGAATAATTCACCGAATGTGCAAGTACTTTTTGAAGACAAAAAAGGGAGCCTTTGGATAGGAACGCGCGATACGGGTTATTTAAAGTTGAAAATCTTCACCAGCCGCGGCATGAACTTCGCAAGCGGCTTTGCCAGATCAAGCTGCGCGTTCATCACGTCGTGAATGTTCTTGTATGCCAACGGCACTTCTTCCAATCCCGCAGAGAGAAGCGTGACGTCCTGTTTCTCCGGGAATTCTTGTATGCCTTTCCATCTGTGAGGCTTCACTGCGATTCTTACCTGAGGCAACGAATCGTTGGTCATTTGGATTCTTACGTGGGGACAACCAGGGGACGGAATATTGTTTGCTCCATCAAAATTGATATATTACTTGAGGAAACCGTTGAATATGTGCAGAAAGATAATTGACCAAATGAAACAAGGACGTAGATTTTTTTTCCTCGGTATGTTGCTGCTTGCGCCCGTTTTCTTTTTCGCGCAAACTAACGACATCAACAATCGCTTCCGTCTGGCTCAGAGTTATGAGCAAGGCGGAGACTTTGAAAATGCGGTCAAGCTGTACAAAGAACTCCTCGTTGTTGATCCCTCCAATTACATGATCTTTGACGGCCTGCGACGTTCGCTTCTGCAACTCAAGCGATACGACGAGGTGATCGGTCTTATTCAGCAGCGGTTAACTTCCACACCGCAAGATATCAATCTGCTTTGCCTGCTCGGCAGCGCGCAATACCAATCCGGAAAAGAAAAAGAAGCATACACGTCGTGGGATCGCGCCATTGCTGCCGACCGTACGAACGCAAATATCTACCGGCTTGTTGCCAATTCACTTCTTGAAAACCGGCTGCTCGAAAAAGCTGCCGAACTTTATCGCCGGGGCCGGAAAGAAACAGGCGATCCGAATCTTTTCACTCTCGTTCATAAGTGTTAGCACAGATACCGTCCCCTCCTCTCGTTAGCATTCCCCAGGCGATATGATTGTCAGTTGTGGGAAAGTTAGTGTATGGATGATCAATTCCAAGCAGCCAATGACCTACTTCGTGTACCGAAGCCTTGAACATAACTTCAGGCGCTCTTTCTCCCCAATAGTGAATAGTAACACCTGAACCTGGCTCGCCATATCCACGGTAGCTCGTTGCAATTGTTTTTGTACCGTTCTCAACAGAAAATGATCCGCCGTACCCCAGCGATGCTTCACCACCCCAGTTATCAAAAACGTTATGCCCTCGCCAGATCATGACAATCATGTCGACTGTTCCATCCGATACTTCGGTGTGATGATAATCTGAATCATATCTCCACTTGTCATAGTCTGCGAAGTTGATCAAGGGATCCACCGCGTTTTGCAGAACGTCTTTGTTTGCCAAGAAACGATCTGGCAAAGTTGATGGCGGCGTTATGTAATAGGCTTTATCGTGAGGCGTTTGAACGGAAACGGCCTGGCCGAATACCTTATATGTGCCGATAGACATCTTCTTGTAGTAATGAGTAAGGTTGATATAGTGAGTAGAGTTTGTGTTTTGGTTAGGGTCGATGAATGTAGAGTAGTTGTCCGGATTGCCACCGACAGGCCAGTACGGATGGGGGTCAACATCATCCCTGAAGCGTGCGAACACAACAAGCACTTTGAACACACCACCGGCGGGAACATAGATTCCGCCTTCTTGGGTCAAGTCTATTGCTTGACCCAGTGAAGCGGTTCCGCAATCCGCCATTTCTTGAGCAAGCAACTTGCCGCAAAGAACGGTGTGCAGCAACAGAATCCAAATGAATATCGTTTTCATAACGTTCCTCCTTGTTCTGTTCATTTGAGAAGTATCATTGAGCGGGTGATACTGTTCCCGTTGCCGGAGAGCCGGCAAAAGTACACGCCGCTTGATGCGGCGCGTCCATCGTCGCACGTACCGTCCCACACGATTTGATGTGATCCGGGATAGTAGCTTTCGTCGTCGAGTAACTTCTTGATCTCTTTGCCGAGTGCATCATAAATGATCAAACTGACCCTCGTTTGATTTTGAGTTTTGAATCTGATGGTCGTTGATGGATTAAATGGATTTGGGTACGGTGGGAAAAGTTCGAATTGTGTCGGCAGACCGGTCGAGAAGTCTGGGACCGAAGTAACAATACGCGTAGTGTCCCCATACAAAACGCCGTCTATTACCGCCCCTTTTAAGTAAATATAATAGAAGCAATCGGGGCAAGTGAAGTACATAAGGCCAAACCCCGAGGCAAGCCAATGAACTTCCGTAACGACACCCGATGTATCTGTTGAATCACGAGTCTGATAAAAGACAAAACGTTTTATGGTGGTTTGTCTTCCCAGCAAAAGGGCTTGTTCAACACTGTATACTCTGCACATTGCGTACCCCGGGGGGCCGCCGCGAGTTGGTCTAACCCATTTATCTCCAAGTTGTGCTTCCAATTTGTACAAAATTCCATAACTAAATTCCAAAGCTCCCCATACCTGTTTTAGAGTAGTATCCACTACATAATTCTTAGTCCAAAAGTGCACATTGGGGTTGATGAGCCTTGAACGTTCTGTCACATAGATTCTACCATCGGTACCGACTGAATCCCGCAGCATAAAACTTTGAAGGGTGTCTATTAAGTATGGTCCCTCGGCCAGAAAGTACTCCCACATGTTGCCCGTGCCGTACGGAAAGAAGCTCAACGGATCTTGTCCTTTTGAAAACTGTCGGCTGAATAGTAATAGCAGAAATGTAACCAAGTACCTAAACACAATTTTACCCATCGGTCCCCATCTCTCGATTCTTGGTGAAAGCGAACAAGAAAAGTAATCGAATCAAACTTACGCTTTGAGGTTGTCCAGTGGTGTGCGCCCGCATCTTTGGACAGCGTCATTTGATTTCTCTTGTTCAATATACTACACCGCTTAAAGGTTTGTCAAGCGAACCCTCACATTAATTTTCTCCGCCACCGACGGCATTGTTTGGTCGCCCTGACCAGTTAGCAAGGCAGCTTATATTGTTTACTCCATCAAAATTGATATATTAATTCAGGAAAACGTGGAAATATGTGCAGAAAGATGATGAGACAAC